>CALJEW010000173.1 GCA_938074585.1 uncultured Rhodospirillales bacterium
CCCATTGGTCGCCCCTAAAAAGAACCCTGCAATACCCCCCTCATCCCGTTCTCGACGTTTGAATATAGCCATGCATCGACTTCATCATTTGCCAAAACTACGCGATTTTCACCAAGGCGAATTGGCGCAGGAAACTTACCAGCCTTTAACCAAGCGCCGAACATGAACTGGGTGGTATTGAACTCAATCTGCAACAGCATCAATTCGTTAGACACGCATTTAATTGCCCCACACACGTTGGTTTCTATATGTGCAGAGAGATATAGCAATGTTCCTAAACAGCGTAACCGGTAACAAATTGGTGTTTGATGTCCATGCTTTAATATGCAAAATCTTGTTACCATAAATAAAGTATCAAAGGTCTATTTTTTATGAGTAATATTTTTCATCTTGCCATTCCCGCTGGAAGTCTTTCCATCACTATACCTTTCTATATTGAAATTCTTGGGTGTACGCTTGGTCCTAATGAAATAGGAAAATGGCAAGATATTGACTTCTGGGGAAATGAGTTAACTCTTCATGAAAGTACTCCCAGACTTGTAAAGGGGCATGATAGAGAGCGTCATGATGTGGAAATGGGGCAGGTTTGTGTACCTCATTTTGGTGTCCACCTTGACTGGGAAATATACAATCAAGTAAAAGGCAGTGTTTTGAATACTGTTGGATTTCTTGATGAACCATATATTCGTTTTGAAGGCCAAGTCACAAAACAAGAGACTTTTTTTGTAGAAGATCCAAATTTAAATGTGCTTGAAATTAAAAGTCTACAGGGAACATATTATAAAGATAAATCATGAGTACAATTACGAAAGCTGCAGCCATTTTGGCTTTAAACTAGAATTGCTCACGAAGTTTATCAACTCTTCTCAAACTGGAAACGTGAAAAGTTTGAGGGATTAGGAGAATGCATCTCTTACGCTATAGCCGTAGTTGGGGTGTATTTTATTTTATCCCAATTCGAATCGCGTTCGAAATATACAAAGCTATTCCTTACTGCATGTACGAAAGTTAACCCGCAAAGTCGCGGCCATAATATCTTTCAGAGTATTTCATACAACCGCGGATCAATTCTGCTTTCATCTATTTTGGCTCGCCCTTTTTCTTATCACAATCAAGACAGCGAAAGAGCCAAAACATTGCAACTAGACTATAGAAAAGCTTAATTAACAAGAAGGTACAACTTCAATATTAGGATTTAGGTCAACTAATATAGATCCAATTGTTTCCTCGCTTCATCGGGTGTTGCAACGTGACTACCAAGATGCTCAATAATACTAGCCGCTTTTTCAACCAAGCTAGCATTTGATGGAGCCAATTCTCCCGCCTTCAAATAAATATTATCTTCCATACCAACCCGAACATTACCTCCTAATAGTACAGCTTGAGCAACCATGGGAAACTGCATGCGTGAAATGCCAAAGGCAGACCATGAGGCCCCTTCAGGCAAACAATTTCGCATATGCATCATAGATTCTGGTGTTGCAGCTGCGCCATATAAAATGCCTAGGCACAATTGAAAATAAGGTGGATTTTTAATATGACCTTCGCTGATAAGTTTTTTAGCGAGCTCAATTTGGCCAGTATCAAAAACCTCAATTTCAGGTTTAGCACCAACAACCATAGCACGGTCCGCCATTTCACGCAAAAGATCTGGTGTATTTAAAAATACTGACGCACTAAAATTCATTGTTGCTACATCGAGTGAGCAAATTTCAGGTTTTAGTGCCTCAATATGCTGCACCCTTTCAGCTGCCGATTTCAAAAGTGTCCCTTCAGCAACAACTTCAGGATTCATATCTCCTGGCTTGAATGTAGCACCGGGGCCAGTTGTTAAATTAATGATCATTTCTGAACCACTCGCCCGAATACGCTCAACCACCTCTCGGTAATGGGATAGCTCCATAGACCGAAGTGTTGTTTCAGGATCACGCACGTGAATATGGATAATTGCAGCCCCAGCCTTTTCTGCAGCTAAAGCTGAATTTGCAATCTCTTCTGGAGTTACTGGAACAGCTGGGTTTTTTCCAGGTGTTGGTGCCGATCCGGTGACCGCACATGTAATGATAGTTTTATCTGACATAAGTCTATTTTCCTTTAAATTGAATATAACATTATCGGCATTTTCATTTAAATAAAATACCTATAAATTTAGAAGATTTTACTTAAACTGTTCACCAGACTGATAAACGTCATAGATTCTTTCAAGCTGACGAGCAATCCCACCAAAGCATCCAGTTAATGTAGGAGAAATAAAAACGATATACGTTGGAAACAAGTATCTCATCAATAAGTCACAACCGTTTTTTATTTACCGATCGTAATACGTTTGGTTGTGGCGAAGATACAGCGGTGATATTCATTTATTCCGTCGTCATCTATCAGAACAGTATAGAACCTCTTCCCAAACCTTTTTCCATCTCTTACGCCAATTAAAGGAAAGGCCGCCCGTCTTAAAGTTCTTGGCCGGTAGGTCTGGTTTTTTAGGCATCAACTATAAGCCGTTTCCATTGCTATCCATCATCATAGTTTAGTTGCAAAGTTATTAAGACAGAAATCAGGATTACAAAAACTCACCTACTACCCACGTCACCATTACTGCACATTACCCTGATGCTTTCCAGACAGTCCATTTTGTCAGGTCTTTGCTTGCAGTTTCAATACTCATTTTGTTATCGATTCGGTTTTGAAATGCCTACTGAAAGACCGGGCTTTCAGGATCGAAAAAGGAGTTATACTTTACGGCTTGTTAGCCAGTTCAACCATATCAACTGCATATCCGCGCAAGTTACTGGCTAATGTTTGGCGTTGTTCGGTATCGAGTGAAGTCATCAGGCTGAACAGTAGAGCGGCTTGCTTATTCCACCATTCATCTGCCTGGTCACGGTAAGCCTGACCAACAATTTTTTCTGGCGTGGTTAATGCAACTTTGACGTAATCTTCTATATCTAAAACTAACGGCTTGGTTCGCAGGAAGCGGACAAGGTCCTGCTGGCGTTTATCTCGCCAATCAAACCATCCCCTGTAGGGTCGTACATTTGCATTTTGTGTTCACGGATAATCGCAATCTGATAGTCCGTCAATGTGCCAAAGAATCGTTCAAAGTTTGTCACCGCTTTATCACCGGCGGCATCTATCTGATCGGCCAATGGTTCGTCATGTAGCTCTCGGTGATTAGACAATATCGTAACCATCGCAGCCTGTATGTGATCCACTTTAGGTTTGGAGGTGTGATTGACTAGCACGTTTGCAATATATATTGCTGAGCCTTGGCTTGTGTCCTTAATCATCACGCGCAACACCCTGATCATCTCATCAATTTGGGCTCGATTCCAACCCAATCCCTCAGCCAACTGCGCTTGGATTTCTAAAAATACGGCGTATTGCGGCAACATCTCGGCCCGGTGCCACGAGACTAACTTACTGATCTCAGATTCGAGCGCAAAAACATCATTTTCGCCGATATCCAAATAGGCTTCCACCCGCTCGCGCACCACCGTTTTACAAATCTATATGCGAATTTAAGACTACTACACCCAACGACAAACATACAAAGTACCACAATAATACCAATTTTTTTTAGCATA
>CALJEW010000174.1 GCA_938074585.1 uncultured Rhodospirillales bacterium
TACACAGGGTTTTGCGGCTGGGCAATCCATCACCACCATCCGGCCTATGGTTGATTATAATAATCAACATTAAAACGCTCTAAATATGTTAAAAGCAGTTCGTTCTAGCCCCCTTTATCGAACCTATCAGACATATAAAAATAATATGACAAAAGAAATGGAAATGCTTGCGTGGATATAAGCGCTTACTCTTTGTATGTGGCTAAATTATATATTGGCGCATATTGGCAATGTTGGACTAATGCTCGCAGTGTCTTATAAAAAAAACGCAACGCCCCTGTTCGATTGGATTAGACGGGCAAAAAAATCCATTATAATGCTATTGAAAACCTGGCTTTGTTTGCCGCCCTTATACTTGTTGCTAACTTAGCCAGCATTTCAAACAACGCGACGACAACCGCAGCCGTTGCCTATTTCTGGTTCCGCGCCGCGCACTACCTCTTTTATATTTTAGCCGTGCCCTTTGGTTGATCGTTGACCTTTACCGGTGGATGGTTGGCGCAGCTTTGCATTTTGTATCTAATTCTATCTGTAGGCAGTTGACGTGCTTGCGTTCATACAGGGGTTAGATCATCTATACAAAACCGGTTACCACATTTAATTAGTGATACATATATAATGAATACAAAAAATATCAGTTCGGCAAAGCTGTTCACGCCTGTGCTTATTTCAGGCTGCATCATTTTGATGGCTAGTTTTTCCATTCGCGCCAGTTTTGGGGTCTTCCAAATCCCGATTGCCGACCAATTTGGTTGGATGCGGTCCGAATTTTCCATGGCGATTGCTATTCAAAACCTGGCTTGGGGCGTTGGTCAGCCAATTTTTGCTGCCATTGCTGAAAAAATTGGCGACCGAAAAGCAATTTTCATTGGTGCCGTTGTTTATGCTTTGGGCTTGATTCTTAGCAGCTTTGCCGTAGCACCCGAAGCTCATCAATTTTTTGAAATTTTAGTTGGTTTTGGAATTGCGGGAACTGGATTTGGCGTCATTATTGCCGCCGTTGGGCGCTCCACCAGCGACGAACACAGGTCTTTGGCGCTGGGTATTGCGACGGCAGCTGGATCATCCGGTCAAATTATTGGACCACCACTTGCTAACTATTTGTTGCAATCGATGTCCTGGTCGACTGTTTTTATCATCTTTGCCTGCTCGATTCTGGCTGCTCTTTTGGTCTTGCCGTTTATGCGCTCAACACAAATCATAGACTTAGGCCGATCCGATGAAACCCTGACCGAGGTTTTAAACAAAGCCTTTCGAGACCCAACGTATTGCATGATCTTTTTGGGGTTCTTTTCATGTGGATTTCAACTCGGCTTTTTAACCGCTCACTTCCCCGCCTATATAACCGAAATATGCACCGCCATTCCCACCAATAGCATCCTTCGAAGCCTAGGCGTTGAGAGCACTCCATCGTTGGGTGCGTTTTCCATTGCCCTGATTGGTGTTGCTAATATTTTTGGCGCGATTACGGCCGGGGCATTGGGTAAAAAATATTCAAAAAAATACCTATTATCTGCCGTCTATGTTGGAAGAACCATAATTGCAGCGGCTTTCATAATGACACCGATGACACCAACAACAGTTGTCATTTTTTCTGTCAGTATGGGTGTACTTTGGTTGGCGACGGTACCGCTTACGTCTGGCTTGGTTGCGCAAATATATGGCCTTAGATACATGGGCACTCTATATGGAATCGTGTTTTTATCGCATCAAATGGGATCGTTCTTAGGCGTTTGGCTTGGTGGTAATCTGTATGACGTTTATGGATCTTACGATATTGTATGGTGGGTTGGCGTTGGTGTTGGGGCCTTTTCAGCACTTATTCATTTACCAGTTCGGGAACAACCGCACAGAAGTTTTGCGGCTGCAGAATAAACCTATATATCGCGATTAAGTGCCCTAAACCTATAATGCTGGGTTGCAGATAGATGTGGTCTGGCTTAGGATTTCGCAAATTGAATTTAAACCATTTGGGAGTGATCGTTTATGGAAATAAAAGCTGCAGTAGCCTTTGAAGCAGGAGCTCCTTTAAGCATCGAGACAGTGACACTAGATGGCCCTCGGGCGGGCGAAGTGTTAGTTGAAATGAAGGCCACAGGTATTTGCCACACGGATGAATTTACCCGCTCTGGTGAAGACCCTGAAGGTTTGTTCCCAGCCATATTGGGCCACGAAGGCGCCGGCATTATTGTTGAAATTGGCGTAGGGGTTACATCCGTTGCAGTTGGCGATCACGTTATTCCTTTATATACGCCTGAATGCCGTGAATGTAGCTATTGCACATCGGGGCGAACCAACTTGTGCCAAGCCATTCGTGAAACCCAAGGCCAAGGCCTTATGCCTGATGGTACATCCCGCTTTTCCCTAAACGGCGAACCGATTTTCCATTACATGGGCTGCTCAACCTTTTCGAATTATTCGGTAATGCCTGAAATTGCGGTTGCTAAAATCCGCAAAGACGCACCGTTCGATAAAGTTTGCTACATCGGTTGCGGTGTTACCACGGGCATTGGCGCAGTTGTTAACTCGGCAAAAGTCAAACCCGGTGATAACGTCATTATTTTTGGCCTTGGTGGCATTGGTTTGAACGTTGTTCAAGGGGCGCGCTTAGTTGGAGCTAATAAGATCATTGGCGTTGATTTGAATAATGACCGTAAAGAACTAGCCGAAAAATTTGGCATGACCCACTTTGTTAATCCGAAAGAAGTCGAAGGCGATTTGGTTCCTTATTTGGTTGATATTTCTGACGGCGGTGCAGACCATTCATTTGAGTGCATCGGCAGTACAACAACAATGCGCCAAGCACTTGAGTGTTGTCACAAAGGGTGGGGCGAAAGCACAATCATTGGAGTTGCGGGCGCAGGACAAGAGATTTCAACCCGTCCGTTCCAATTGGTTACCGGCCGCGTTTGGCGAGGATCAGCATTTGGCGGGGCCAAAGGCCGCACAGATGTTCCAAAAATTGTTGATTGGTACATGGATGGGAAAATTAATATTGATGATTTAATAACCCATAAAATGCCATTAGAAGACATTAATAATGCGTTTGATTTGATGCATTCAGGTAAAAGCATCCGTAGCGTTGTCGAATTTTAAGAAATTCGCGAAAATATAGGATTTTAATAAATTCATAGAAATATTGAATTTAAAATAAAAGGTTCTCTCTATATATGTCGATTAAAATGTTAAGCGAGCAGGCTGCATTTGGCGGAACACAAGGCGTCTATAACCATCAATCCGATGAAACATCTTGTGAAATGGAATTTAGCGTCTTTGTGCCGCCTGCAGCAAAAATGGGCCCCGTTCCTGTTGTTTATTATTTGTCAGGATTAACATGCACCCAAGATAACGCCACAACAAAAAGCGGATTTCAGCGGATAGCATCAGAGCTGGGCTTGTGCATTATATGTCCCGATACCAGCCCACGCGGAGCTGGATACGAAGGCGAAGATGATGCGTACGATTTTGGTTCAGGCGCTGGGTTTTATGTTGATGCAACGCAATCGCCCTGGTCGGGCATGTACCGTATGTATAGCTATATAACCAAAGAGCTCCCTACTCTCATTGCTGAAAGTTTTCCTGTCCAATCCGGCCAGGCTGGCATTTTTGGTCATTCAATGGGCGGGCACGGAGCCTTAATAATCGCCTTAAAAAATCCCGACCTATACGCATCGGTTTCCGCTTTTGCCCCCATCGTTGCGCCGAAGCAATGCCCGTGGGGTGAAAAAGCTTTGGGTGGATATTTAGGCGCTAACCGCACGACATGGAACGACTATGACGCGACTGAATTAGTAAAATCAGGAATACGCACCACAAACACGATCCTAATTGACCAAGGCACAAGCGATGGATTTTTAGAAGAACAGCTAAAACCTCAGCTGTTTCAAGCCGCATGCCGTGATGCCGGACAAGACTTAAACCTTCGAATGCAAAAAGGCTACGATCATAGCTATTACTTAATGGCAACATTTATGGAAGACCATTTACGTCATCACGCAAAAGCCTTAAAAGGTTAATGCCCCGCGCCCTGATCATAGACGACAACCCACACGCAGATTTTCTGTTGCGTGATTATTTTGGGCATTTGGATTTTGATTTATCTACCCGTCGCGCTTTTGCCCGTTCTGTCGGCGATGCCATGGAGATTATTGAATCCGGCGCTGAATTTGACATAGCTCTCATTGCCGCTAATCCTGAACCAGTTAGCAGCCTTAGCCTATTTAATCAATTGAAAGACTGAACCCTTCCTGTTTCGAG
>CALJEW010000175.1 GCA_938074585.1 uncultured Rhodospirillales bacterium
CCTTCAGCAGGACGGTCTCGGTCAATGATCTCGACTGCATACCCTTTTTCAAGAATGGAAAGGGCCGTACAAATGCCGACGATTCCTGCACCAATAATTGTAACCCGTTCATGCTTGATTTTAGACATGGTTAGACTTTCAATTCAATTCGGTCGACCAGTTTTTTTCCATTGCACTATACTCCTGCCAATCAGGCGCTTGCTGGTTTCAGATTCTGTTCTTGTTGATAAGCTCTAACTTGCTGAATGAGAACAGGAAGGGCCAATACCAGAGAATACAAATCACTGGTCACTCCCGGTGCAACCATGAAGATGGCTGCCAAAGCCATTAGCAGACGGAACGGCGTAGGCATTTTGGATAATCCATAAGCGCTGACCGCAGTTGCCATCATCACAATACCAATTGCACAGGTGATTGTCGTTTCCAGGAATGCGCCCCAGGTAAAATATTCTTCCAGCACAATTAACATGGCTGGCGAATAAACAAAGACCATGGGAACCATCAACTTCGCAATTCCAAACGAGAATGCTGAAACACCAGTCTTGAACGGGTTCGCACCTGCAATTCCAGCGGCTGCATACGCAGATGCACAAACCGGAGGCGTAATTTCAGATATGACACCATAGTATAGGACGAAAAGATGAGACGCCAAAGGTGGGACTCCCAAATCAGCAAGAGCTGGTTGGGCAACCGTTGCAAGCATGATGTACAGCGCTGTGGTTGGAAGCCCAGCCCCCATCATAATGCAGGTGATGGCAATTAAGACCAATGATACAAAAAGTGTCAGGCTTTCCACCGTTAATTCCATTAACGGTAACCAAGAAATAAGATCGTACAATCCGCCTGCAATTGATTGCGCGCTGCTTGTAACCATGAATCCTAGACGAAAACCAAGTCCGGTTGAGTTGACGACCCCAACAACGATACCAATTGCAGCACAAACAGCACCAACAGCCAGCGCATATTTTACGCCTGTAGTACACGCATCTATAATGTCACTTATTGTTATACGGTGCATTGGGTTCAAGAACCCCACAGCAAGCGCCGAGGTAATGCCCCAGAACGCAGCCATATGGGGTGAATACCCACTAAATAAAACGTAGATAAGTACGATTAAAGGTATTGCCGTTGGCCAGCCTTTTTTAATAACTGCATAAAGCCTTGGGATTTCTTCTTCTGGCACACCCTTGAGGCCTAAACGTTTGGCCTGAAAGTGAACAATGCATAAAACACCAATGTAATGCATGGCGGCAGGAATAGCGGCAGCGATAACAATTGTGGTGTATGGAACTTCGAGAAATTCAGCCATAATAAAGGCCGCAGCGCCCATTATTGGAGGTGTAATTTGACCACCTGCACTGGAGGCGGCTTCAACTCCACCGGCTAAATGCCCTGGATACCCCATTTTCTTCATATTGGGGATAGTTAAAGAGCCGGTCGATACCGTATTGGCAATCGAGGACCCGGAAATCGTACCGAAAAAGGCGGATGACACAACACTGACTTTGGCCAGACCTCCCGTATAACGGCCCGCAATAACAGTGGCCATATCGACAAAAAATTGACCCAGCCCCATGCGTTGAGCGATGACCCCAAATAGAACAAAATGGAACACTACCGTGGACACGATCCACAACGTAATGCCGTAAATCCCCTCGGCCGGAAAATACATATTATTTATGTATTGACCCCAGGTTATGCCTGGATGCTGGAGGATTTGTAGAGGCATGTATTTGCCGAAGATGGCAAAACAGGTAAATACGATGATAATAATCGGAACAATAATGCCCAGCGTCCGTCTTACAGCTTCAAGCAAAACCAGAACCAGAACCGTACCAAACACGATATCTATAGTGTAGGGATTTCCCTGACGTATAACTTGTTCAGGCAAGTTATATTGCGTGCCTAAAAATTCAAAATTGATCTCGTACCAAGTGATTCCAATATATAAAGAGGACGATATACCCGCGGCAAGTAGCATCCAATCCCATATGGGAACGTTGGCATACCGCCACCACGTATTCGAGTTTAATTCCATGGCGTTAGCACTTTTCAGCGCCGGGAAGCCGATAAATACTAGCAAAATAACCCCCGACATATGAAAGCCCATATGCCAGTAATCAACGGGCACACCAATACCCGCCGTTACGTAATGATATACGGCAAAAATTATCGAAAACCCGTAGGTAAAATGAACCATCCAGGGGCCAAGTTCGCGGGTCTGAAGGCCGGAGTCATACTTTTTTTCCAGTTCTTCAGCCTTTTTTATATCATACTCGGCCATAATTATTTCCCTTGCCGCTTAAGCTCATCGTGTGTCGTAAAATTTATAAATTTAAATAAAGGCGAGTTGGAACGGGAACAGGCCACGTAGGCCTGTTCCCGCCAACGCAATAGCAGGTTATTTAATCATGCCAATTTCTTTGTAGTACTTCTCTGCACCAGGGTGCAGTGGGATAAGAACGCCCTTAAGTGCTGTTTCTAGACGAATGGCTTTGCCTTTAGCATGACCTTTGTCTAACAATCCACGGGTTTTCTTGCTCCATAGTGCTTTGGTGATCCCGTAAATAAGATCTACTGGTTGGTCTTTATGTGTAACGAATTGACCATTCACAGCAACCGTTGCTGTGTCTGCCGTAAGGTTTTCGTATACGCCAGCCGGAATGTTGGATTCAACATAATAAGGAATGATCTTATTGATTTCTTCCTGTTCTGCTTTCGAAAAGCTATAGAGAGTGAAGCCCTTGGTTGACCCCAATTGGATCAAAGAAGCAAACGGTGTTCCACCTGCATAAAAGAAGGCATCAAGTTGACCATCAGCAAGGCGTTGCGTGCTTTGCGAAAGACCTAATTCCTGCTCGTCGGCTTTAATCCCATAATGCTTCAGGATCATTTTCACAGAAACCTGAGTTCCTGATCCAGCCGCTGCAACACCGACCTTTTTACCGTTCAAGTCCTTAAGGCTGCTCATCTTTGTGCCTTTAGGAAGAACCAAATGCATGTCTTCAGGGTACAAGTTTGCGATAACGCGGACGTTGTCTTTCTTGTTCCCTACAAATTTACCAGAACCTTCATATCCTTGCGTGACACTTTGAGCACCGGCAAGGCCGGCATCAAGATTACCAGCATGAATAGCGTTCATGTTCGCAACCGAAGCGTTGGTCGATACAGCAATAGCAACCAAACCAGGAACGCCACAGGTGCCGCCCTTATCACAAGAGCGCGAGCCCGGAGGGTTTGAAATTGCGTTCGCAATCAAGCCACCAATTGGGAAATATGTACCACCAGCACCACCAGTGCCAATGCGGAAGAATTTCATTTCCTGAGCTTGAGCGATGCCGCCGAACAGCGTCATACCAGCAACAACGCTGGCTAATAGTTTTGCATTAAACTTCATTTTTAGTCTCCTTGTTTGTGTTTAAGTATTAAGTGCCCATTCCGACGTTCTTAGGTGCGGGTTAATGGGCATCCTCGCT
>CALJEW010000176.1 GCA_938074585.1 uncultured Rhodospirillales bacterium
TTTTTGATCAACCCTCAATGGTTCTAGAACGCTGGCGACAAATGGCAAACATAGATCTGGATGTTTATTTAATCGATGATCCAGAAAGTGACACTACAGCAGCAATTCAGGCTTCGGATGTGTTGATTTATGACGCATCGGGAGTGATTTTCCAATATTTAACTGTCCACCGTCCAATAGTTCTTCTATCGAACTCACTAAAACCTCAAGATATTGCAATATACGATCCCTAAGCCCCAGAATGGACGTGGCGTGATGTGGGCGATGATTTGAATAACGCCCAATACTTAACTCAAGCCGTCGTTCATGCTCCTGATGATACAAGATCGAATGCGGATTTGCGGGTTAAATACCGTAATCTTATGTTTAGCGAACAAACAACGGGCGATGCCGTCCAGCGTATTGTTGAAAACATAGCCCAACTTAATTCCAAAAATTAAATACCAGAAGCCGAACATTTATGTTTAGAATTCACATTGTGACGATGGTTATCCCCAGAAAACACTATATGTGGGCAATCACTGTTGTTTACGTCCTACATATTGGGGTGTATGGTATATACTTTGAGTAAATGAAGTCGTTTGTCGATACGATACGGCGAATAACTTCGAGGCGATGCGGCTGATAACGTCGGGGGCGACATGGCTGAGAATACAGGCGGCACAAGCAAGGGAAACGCACAAGCGATCGCTGATCAGCTGGGTGCTGTTGTTCCTAACCATCTTTTGGAGCAAGCAAAAGAGGTAGGGGTTGTTGGCGCATCAGATGGAACCAGCCTTTCTGACTTTGAAAATTTTGACGATTGGCAGCAACCTTTTTATCTTAAATATCGTCTGGTTAGCCTTTTGGGCGTGGTTTTGTCTGTCGCTTGGATTGCGGCATCGATCGCATTTATCGACCGGGGTTTGGGCTGGGATAATGTCAATCAGCTAATGCCTCACGAAATTGGTGGCCTTGCTGCAGGAACTATTACACCACTTGCATTACTTTGGATGGTCGTTGCCTTTTTTGAACGAGGTCAGCAATTGCGCCGCGAAACAACCATGTTGCGCTGGCATTTGCGCCGCTTGATTTATCCATCCGATCACGCGCAAACACGGTTAAATGAAATTACTGATAGCATGCGCCGCCAAGCGCGTGATTTGACTAAAGCATCCGAAGATGCTGCAAGGCGCGGCGAAGCCGTTACGGGAATGATAAAGCAGCGAACTGTTGAGCTTTCGCAAGTTTCAGAAGACGCAGATTTACGTGCTCATGCTGTTGCGGATGCCTTACGCAGGCAGACCGAAGGTTTGCATTCCGTAACAAGCGAAGCCATAGATTATGCCCGTGAAACAAGTGATCTGATGGAGGTTCGTTCGCGCGAATTAACGGCCTCTTCAGAGCGCGCATCAACCCGTGCAGAAGGCTTTTCAGACATGTTGTCGCAGCGCACTGCTGAGCTAAAAAGGGTGGCAGATGGGGTTGAAAAAAGGACCAGTGAAACGTCAGAACTCTTAACAACAAGTACGTCAGAATTAGATCAAGTGGCTGATCAGGCTGCATCTAAACTTGAAAATGCGGGCGTTATTTTGATCGCTAATATTGATGATATCTCTGAAAGCACTGAAGCCGCTGTCGCGTTGATCAAAAACGGAGCGGAAATGGTTGCGACGCATACGCACGATATGTCTGAATACACGGATCGAGCCACGGTGCAAGTCGGCGAAATGGCTGAGTCCCTTGGCCGTCAAAGTGACTTGCTAAGCAAAACGACTGAACTGGTTGCTCGAAAATCTTTAGTAATAGAAGAAAGTTTAAACAATCAGTCGCATTCATTGATGGATACCGCTGACCGTGTGACGGCTCGGGTACGTGATATGGGTGAAGCATTTAGAGCGCAGGCTAGTGATTTAGATGTGACGTCTGAGCGTGTAGCTGAACACGTTACAGGCGTTAGCAAAAATTTTGAACAACAAGCTTCTGACATATCACGCTTAGCTGATGATGCAGGAGAAAAAGTTCAAACTCTTAGTAATAGTTTAAGCGATAGCTCGAACACGTTAGAAACCATTGCTGAGCGTGTTTTGCAGCAAGTCGAACGCGCCGGTCAAGAATTAGATGCGCGCAGCGTTGATTTGACTGGGGCTGCGAATGCTGCATGCAGTGACATTGGTGTGGTTGGTGATATTGTTACTGAAAAAGCAAACGCCTTGGAAAGTATTGCAAACCAAAGTATTCTTAGGATTAATGCATCATCGGATTTGTTAAAATCAAGTTCAGCTGATTTGGCTAAAGCCTCTGACCACGCTGCAGGTAAAATTGGCGTTATTTCAGATAAACTATCCGATAATACGCGCCTTTTGGGGGTGACTAGCGAACGAAGTGTTATAGATATAAAAGCTGCAAATAAAGCCTTAATTGATGCAAAGTCAGAGATAGAGATTTCAACAAATCGAACCTCGGCTTTGGTTGAAGAGTTCCAGTTTCAGCTCAATGGTCTTGGGATAAGATCAGAAGATACGACAGCACGATTGCAAGAATTGGGTGAAACGGTTCAGGATGAAACAAAATCTTTAAGTCTTGTTTCATCGAACGCCATTGAAGGAATTGAAGAAGTTTCTCGTATACTTGATATGCGGGCGACGAACTTGTCCGATTTATCATCTCGGGCGACAACAATGATGCTTGATGCTGGGTCCGTATTGCGCCTGCGAACAGAAGAGTTTGAAGGTCATGTAGATCGATCAGAAAAACGCATGCACAGCTTTGGTGATGATATGCAAGATACCTTGACTGGGTTAATGATATCTTCAGATGCTGCGGCAAATAAGGTTCGTCAATTCACTCATGTTTTGCGCAACAGCGCGCTTGAGCTAACCGGTGCAAGTGGAACTGCCATTTCCGATATCGCTGCAGCACGAGACGAGCTAAATGAAAGCAATCAGGTTCTATCGAAAAGTTCGGATCAAGCGGGTCAGCTGCTTTCATTGGCAACCGAAATTATGTTCGGACAAGAAAAAGAACTTAAGTCTGCATCGGACCGGGCTCGTGAACAGCTAGATATGATTGGTGATTTGTACAAAATCAGATCTATGGAACTGGACGAATTAACGGGGCATTCTGAAACGCGACTTAATCAGGCCGGCAGGCGATTAATAGAGACTGCTGAGCAGCTTGATCAGGTTAGTGATGTGGCTGTTGAAAAGTTGGATCGGGTGACTCAAGACTTACAAGTTGGCTCAGATCAAATCACTTGCACGGCCGACAAAGCCACTTCTGAAATCTCAAACCTTTCAGTTACTGTTCAAACAAGTGTTACAGATACTGCAGATAATGCAGTGGCTAAAATTTCTGAACTATCCATAACCTCACAGACAAATGTCACTGAAACAGCCAAAATTGCAGCCTCCAAAATCTCAGAAATTTCAGTGGTAACTCAAAATAATGTGTCTGATGTTTCGAAATCAATGCAAGTGCAGGTTGAAAACGCAACTTCGGCATCCACACTTGCAGCATCAAACCTTGAAGGCATTGCTCAATCGCTTAAAAGTCACGTTGGAGAATTGGATTCATCGTTGGATAAAACCCGTGATCGATTTGATGATGTTTGTGAAACATTACAGCGCAGTTCACAAGATTTAACCTCCGCCTATAATTCTGCATCAACCCACGTTCAGTTGTTTTCAGACAGCTTGCACAAAGAGGCAACTGAACTGGCAACGGTAACGTCTGACGCGGTATCTAATTTAGCCCGGTCCAGCGATAGCATTCATCAACGCTCGCATGAATTGTCACAAAGTACCGATAAAGCAACACAGTTAATTGCATTAGTGACCGATGCATTGGGCCGCCATTCTGATGCCGTTTCAAGCGGCTCTAGAAGCCTTGCAGATGATGTGGAACTTATAGCATCTTCAATCCGCGGCCATTATGACGAATTAGACGTTATGTCGGCGCGTTCGATTAATAATTTGAAAGATGTTGGCAACGATCTTCGTAAAAATTACCAAGAACTATCCAGTATCTCGACAAAAACCACAGCACAGCTTGATGAAGCGGGTTCTGCTCTAGAGCACAAAACAGGGATTTTGGCTTCATCGACAGAAGTATCTGTTGCTAGGCTTTCCAAAGTTGGCGAAGTGATCAGTGCCCGCGCGGGTGAAGCATCAGCAACAATTGATGCAAACACGGCTAAACTTGTTAAAGCGACGGATACATTCCGCTATGAAGCACAAGAAGCTGGCGCAAAAGCGGTGGGTGTTGTTGGTCAAATTGATTCTCAAACTGAAATATTGCGCCGGCAATTACATGGCTTGTCGACGACATATCAACAAGCAGAACGAGGGCTTGAGCAGTTGGGTAGCGCATTGGGGCGCAGGTCAATAGAGCTAACATCAACAACCGATGCGGCGATGAACAAGGTTGCTGCTTGGGATCATCAGGTTAAAACCCATTCCAAAGAATTAACTGAAACAACCGGGCAGGTTGCTGAGCGCGCCAGCGAAGCATCTGAGTTACTTGAGCGTAGAACCACTGAAATGCGGGATGTTTCGAATGAAGCAAAAGCTTTAATTGAAGCACTAAAACAACGCCGCAATGAAGTTGGGCTTGATAACTTTATGCATCAATCCTCCTTCATTTCGGAACGCTTGCAGTCTTTGGCCGTCGACATGAATCGGGTGCTTGAGACAACAGTGACAGAAGAAGATTGGCGACGTTTCAATAAAGGCGAACGCGGTGTGTTTGTTCGTAAAATGTTAGGTTTCCGAGAAAAAGCGAAATTGAGTGTTATTCGTGAAAAATATCAAGCGGATACCGAATTCCGCGATTATGTAAGCCGTTATTTGCAGGAGTTCGAAACTTTGTTGCAAGAAGCTGGGAAACGCGATCAAGGAAGTGCTTTGACGCAAACCTTCTTATCGTCAGATGTGGGTAAGGTGTATATGTTGTTAGCCAGAGCCTTAGGGCGTGATATTTAGGGGCTGGCTGGGTTTAAACCACCCCAATCCTTCAGACAATTCAATTACACGCCCAATAACAATTAATGTAGCTCCGCTTAGCTGGGTTTCATCAATTTTATCGGCAATACCTGACAGCGGTGCCTTTACAATCTTTTGCTCTGGCCGCGTTCCCATATTAATGGCTGCGGTTGGGTGGTCATCTGGCAGGCCTGCAGAAATTAATTCAATGGCGATGCGTTTGATGTGGGTTAGCCCCATATAGATGACCAGTGTTGTGTCAGGGTCCGCTAAACTTTTCTAATTCAGGTCCAAGTCTGATCCGTCTTGGGTATGTCCGGTAACGAACCTAACCCTATGCGATAACCCCCTGTGGGTCAGAGGGATACCAGCGTAGGATGCACAACCTGTTGATGAAGTAATGCTGGGTACTATTTCAAAGGGGATTGCATGTTTCGCTAAATGCAAAGCTTATTCTACACCGCGACCAAAAACAAAAGGGTCGCCGCCTTTCAAACGAACAACATTTTTACCTAAATTTGCTTACTCAACTAGTACGGCGTTGATTTTGTCTTGAGGCACATGGTGGTTTTGAGCTGTTTTTCCAGCAAAATCCGCTCAACGGATGCGGGCATTAATTCTAAAATAGAATCGGAAACCAGCCGATCAAAATTAATTACATCAGCTGAGGCAATTGCGCGGGCGGCTTTAACGGTCAAAAGGTCCGGGTCTCCAGGGCCAGCACCAACAAGTAGAACGGGGAAAATAGGGGGGAAAAGCGTAATTCCAGTTAAATGTTTTCAGACACAGACATTAGAACAATTTAAAGAAAGGCAAATAGGGTTGGCTTTTCGGCAGGTACACTTATCTTAAGTAAGTATTAAATGGAATTATGGACGTACTCAAATGGCTGATCAGAATTCATTACAATCACGTCAGGGACGCATTATTGCATGGTGGCTTTTTGCTGTCGCATTTATGGTCTTTGTTATGGTCGTTTTGGGAGGCTTGACGCGCTTAACCCATTCTGGTTTGTCGATGGTTGAATGGCGCCCAATTACCGGATGGTTACCACCGTTAAACGACATGGAATGGATGCGGGTGTTTGAGAAGTATCAATCGTTCCCCGAATTTCAAAAAGTGAACGTTGACATGACCGTAACTGAATTTAAAGGAATCTTTTGGCTTGAGTTTTTGCACCGGCTTTGGGGCCGCCTGATAGGTCTTGCTTTCTTTTTACCGTTTGTCTTCTTTTTGACTAAAGGTTGGATCCGTGGATCTCAGATCACAACTTTGATGGGATTGTTTATTTTAGGTGGGATGCAAGGGGGAATGGGCTGGTTTATGGTCAAAAGTGGGCTTGTTGACCGCCCTGATGTAAGCCAATACCGCTTGGCGGCACATCTACTTTTGGCGTTTATTATTTATGCATCGCTGCTTTGGTGTGGATTAAACTTCTGGGGTGCGAAGCAAAGTAAAAATAAGGCATTGTTGGAGCTTCGGCGATTGAGCTGGGTCTTAGTGACTTTGGTTTTTATCACAACATTTTCAGGTGCACTTGTTGCAGGGTTGGATGCAGGGCTGAGTTACAATACGTTTCCGCTTATGGATGGTGATTTAATCCCTGATGGTTTGTTTGAGCAATCGCCTGCTTATATTAACTTTTTTGAAAATCCGATTACGGTCCAATTTGATCATCGAGTTCTGGCGACTATAAGTTTTTGTATGGTCATCTATTTTTGGTTTTTAGCCCAAAGCATTGTTGGGAATGAAGCACCAATGGGGCCTATTCATTGGTTTTTTGCTGCTGTATGCGGGCAAGTAATGCTTGGGATTTCAACGCTAATACTTGCTGTTCCGGTTACGCTTGGAGCACTTCATCAGGCCGGAGCGCTGGTTGTCTTAAGTCTTGCGATATGGACAACGCATTATTTGAAAAAAAACAAATAAAAAGAAGCACATAAAGGCGACTTTTGATATTTGATTGGATGGTTTAGAGTGAATTTAGAATTTATGCCTATTTAGGGTGAGCTATAAAGTGTTTACTGGAGGGGTTATTAGTATGAGTGGTAGTGGTGAAAAATTTCGCCTTGTTACGCAAAGTGACTTTGATGGCTTAGTTTGTGCCGTTTTGCTAAAAGAACTGGATTTAATCGATGATATTAAATTTGTTCATCCTAAAGATATGCAAGATGGAACCATATTGATTTCTGAAAACGATATCACAACAAACCTTCCCTACGTTCCGGGCGTTCATTTGGCTTTTGATCATCATTCAAGAGAGATTTCTCGACTTGAAGATAGCCCCGAAAACCACATCATTGAAGACAATGCTTCCTCTGTTGCTCGAGTAGTTTATAATTATTATGGTTGCAAAGATCGGTTTGCTAATATTTCCAAAGAAATGATTGATGCCTGTGATAAAGGTAAATCTGCACAATATACAATTGACGAGATTTTGAACCCAACGGGTTGGGTTCAAATGAACTATTTAATGGATACACGTACAGGCCTTGGTCGTTTCCGTGAATTCAAGGTCTCTAATTATAAGTTAATGATGCAGTTAATCGACTTTTGTCGTGACCATACGATTGATGACATTTTAGCCCTACCTGACGTTCACGAACGGGTTTTACTATATAAAGAACACGCAATTCCGTTTGCTGATCAAGTCAAACGCTGTTCGACAATACATGAAAATTTGATTATTCTTGATCTTCGTGATGAAGAAACCATTTATGCAGGCAACCGCTTTATAATTTATGCGTTGTATCCAAAATGCAATATTTCGATCCATGCCATGTGGGGCTTAAACAAACTCAACACGGTTTTTGCGGCTGGAAAGTCAATTGTTGATCGGTCATCTAAGACAAATATTGGCGATTTAATGCTTCAGTATGGTGGTGGCGGTCACGAGAATGCGGGAACGTGCCAAATCGAAAATGATGAAGCGGCAGCGCTGCTTGATGAGTTGATCAAACAAATTACGACAGACGGTTAATCGGCTAGGAGTTATTTGAGTGAAGCACTGGAAATGCTCCCCACAGTCAATTTTGCTGGGCATTGCGTTGATTATGTCTTTAGCAGTTTTGCCGACTATTAGCGGATGCGTAAGTGATCCCAAAAGCCCTTTGTCGCGGGTTTTGAATGTGGTTGGACATGGTGCGCCATTGTCTGAACAAGCAGCTCGTGAACTTGAGCGATTTGAGGATGTGTATCAAAAATATGCATCGAGCCTGGATGAAGATCAGTTTGATTATTTTGTTTTTGCTTACAGACAAATTAGAGAAAACTATGTCCATAAAATTCCAGATGCAGATTTGATCGATGCTGCAATAGAGGGTATTGAAACCATCAAAATTGAGCCAGGTATGGTGGAGCCTGCTAAATTAGTTGAAGCAGCCTTAGATGCAATGACGGCATCGCTAGACCCGCATACGGCCTATATGAATGGCGAAGAGTATCGTGAAAGTTTTGTTCGTATTAAAGGCGAGTTCGGTGGTTTGGGCATAGAAGTGACTATGCAGGACGGGTTTGTCAAAGTGGTGTCCCCG
>CALJEW010000177.1 GCA_938074585.1 uncultured Rhodospirillales bacterium
AATGATTTATTTTGAACCAGATAAATTAGAATTTCCCCAGATGGGATCAACCTCTGCCGGTTCCGAAGCATACCCTGCTAATTTAATGCCACCAACGGCGCAGTATTCATCTTTTTCAGATGTATCGCCGCTAATGCCAACAGCACCAATTGTAAACCCATCACTTTCATTAACAAGAACGCTACCAGCAACAGGTATAAATTTACCGTCGGCTGTGTTTGCTAAGGCTCCCAAAAATGAAGGCCGGCCGCCTAAGCGTTCCATGATCAAGCGGTTTGAAATTCACATTCCAAGCGCCCCCCAAGCCTTACCCAATGCAATACCAAAGCGAATGAGCCAAGATCCATCCTCGCTTTTAACAGCAATTATTTTACCACCCGCATCCAGCACAACAACCGTTTGTTGCAACATCTTTTCTTGCCGGGCTAAAGCAAAGCTTCGTCGATAATAACGGAGGCTTTATCTAGGGGCAGGGATGTTTTTAAGCGCATATTAATATCCTTAAATTGAAATGTTATTTTGCAATTTTTCAGTGCAACCAACAATCATCCTAAACATCTGGCGCGGTTCCGTATAATCATTAACAGCGCAATACTTTGATAACGGGTTATCAACACCAACTAGATTGTAAAGGTCCCATTTGTGACGAAAATGTAACTCTGGTCTAGGCGCGTGTTCATATAATTGCTCTAATAATGTATCACTTTCATCTTCGTTCATACCATTTATTTTCACCGTATACCCTCGACATAAAGCACATTGCGCCTCTTTCTGTGGTGAACCCGCAAAACAGGGTGAATGAAATCAGGGTGCGTATATCGCTGCCCTCTATCAAGCGTTAGGTTACTGCCTCCCGTATTCCAGCACCATCGATAGGTTGCGGTTAATCTTTCGATGCGCGCCTTTGTCTCATCGGTTGAGAGGTCATATGCCAGATACATATTCGTAATCATCGTATCGCATTATCATGGCAATGATCACATGGTCGAGCATTGCTTGTTCAAAAATTTAAAATTCTTCCGCATTGGGTTGCACGTGAAGTATCAATGCCCAAACCAACTCCCCCATTGGGCCAGTTAACGGTTTAATTTTAAACGCCACAACCATCTCCATAAGTTGAAAATGAGCTGTATTCTGTTCAGAATTTATAGAACTATGCAATCGGTAATCAAAAGAAGGACAAAGAGTGCCTTTTCACTGGTGTTTTAGGCCCAGACCGATTACATAATTGAAAAATTTAAATTCATTGGGTTGTTATAAGCTTTTCTTTAACCCCAATCGACAAAGACGATATCGGAACCTAATTATGCAACAAGTTGTTTTAGTTATTCATTTATTGCTAGCAATTTCGTTGGTTTGCGCAGTTCTTTTACAAAAGAACGAAGGCGGCGGACTGGGAATGGGCGGCGGCGGCGGTCAAGGTGGCGGAATGGGCGGTCTTATGACGGGCCGTGCAGCTTCTAACTTGTTGACCCGGACAACAGCTATTTTGGCAGCAGGTTTTATGTGCACCAGTTTGACCATGGCTATTATGGCTGGGCAAGGACGCGAATCGAAATCAATTCTTGATACTCCTTTACCCGCAATTGAAAAGCTCGCCGTTCCATCTGAACCTGCGGCCCCAGTAGCCAACTAGTAAAAACGGCTAAAATCTGGGGATGCATCCCATCTAAAAAGAGGTAGCGAATTCGCTTCCTCTTTTCTTTTTGCCAATCGTAAATTTGATGTAAGGTCTACGCCCATGACACGGTTTATTTTTATTACTGGTGGCGTGGTTTCCTCTCTGGGTAAAGGGCTCGCATCTGCAGCGCTTGCAGCACTCCTGCAATCGCGTGGATTTAGGGTCCGCCTTCGGAAGCTTGACCCCTATATCAATGTTGATCCGGGTACGATGTCGCCCTATCAACATGGCGAAGTTTTTGTCACCGACGACGGGGCAGAAGCCGATTTGGATTTGGGCCATTACGAGCGCTTTTCTGGCGTTTCAGCCCGGAAAACAGATAATGTAACCACAGGTCGTATTTATTCCGACGTGATTGCAAAAGAACGACGGGGCGACTATTTGGGCGCCACCATTCAAGTGATTCCTCACATCACAGATGCAATTAAAGCCTTTGTTGTCAGTGACTTAACGGACGAAGATTTTGTTCTGTGTGAAATTGGTGGTACGGTCGGTGATATTGAAGGCTTGCCGTTTTTAGAGGCAATCCGACAATTAAGTAACGAATTGGGCCGTGACCGGACCATGTATTTGCACTTAACGTTACTACCTTATATTCCAACCGCGGGCGAGCTTAAAATCAAACCAACTCAGCATTCCGTCAAAGAAATGCTGAGCGTTGGTATTCAGCCTGATGTTTTGCTATGCCGTGCAGACCGCGAAATTCCAGAAGCTGAGCGCCGTAAAATTGCTCAATTCTGTAACGTCCGCCAAGAATCTGTTATTCAAGCTTTGGATGTTGATAGCATTTACCGAGTACCCATTAGCTATTCGGAGCAAGGTTTAGATGATGAAGTCTGCCGCCATTTCCACTTAAGTGCACCAAA
>CALJEW010000178.1 GCA_938074585.1 uncultured Rhodospirillales bacterium
GAGCGCACTCCGTGTTTGCTTGACCCTGTCGGGTTACTTATGATGCTGCAAAAATCGGCGTGTTCATTTATCACGCTTTGAGGGTAATTTCTAGAATATAGGTTCGATATTAAAAATGCTTTCTGCACTTCGTAAACGATCCGGCGGCATCCTAGTAAAGTCTTTGCTGATCCTTCTTATTATTAGTTTTGGTGCTTGGGGCATTCAAGATTGGCTGAACCCGGCTATTTCAGGTAATGCCGTTGCCACTGTAGGCGAAGAAGAAATTGGAACTGTTGAGGTTGATAGACGCGTTAGGCAAGAAGTTGCCCGTTTGCGGCAAATGTTTGGCAATCAATTCTCGCAAGAGCAAGCGCTTAAGTTTGGTATCATTGATGGCATCATCAACGAACAAGTTAATCAGTCATTGATCCGCCAAGGGGCAACAGCGCTGGGCGTGACCATTAGCGATAAATTGATTAGCGATGATATCCGCTCGCAATCTGATTTTAAGGGTATTGCAGGAAATTTTGATCGGGAACGCTTTAATCAAGTTCTAACTTCGAATGGATTAACAGAGAAGCGCTATGTAAATATTGTTCGCACCAGCTTAACAAATCAGCAATATACAGACAGTTTTCAGTCTGGAGCGCGCGCGCCCGAAATCATGGTTGATGCTGTTTATCGCCACCGAAATCAAAAACGGGTTGTTGAAATTGTGTTAATTAAGGATGCAAATTTTGTTGATGTGGGTGAACCAGATACATCCAATATCGAAGCTTTTCATAAAACCAATGCTAAGCAATTTACGGCCCCTGAATACCGAAAATTCACTTTCTTACAATTAGAAGCCAATGATTTGATTGATGGGATCGAAGTTTCTGAAGAAGACATTCAATCTTCTTATGAAGCGCGCCTTGATGAGTTTGTAACAGTCGAAAAACGCCATGTTTTACAAATGGTGCTTACAGATGAAGAGCAAGCTAAAAAAGCACAAACTGAACTTCTAACGGGGCGTGAGTTTGCAATTGTTGCTAAAGAAGTTGCTGACTTGGATGAATCAACTCTTGATTTGGGCATTGTTACTAAAAATGATTTGTTACCAGCACTCGCAGATTCTGCATTTGCGCTTATGCAAGGAGTGGTATCAACACCTATTGAAAGTGCGCTGGGATGGCATTTGCTGAAAGTTACTAAAATCGAAGTGGGGGGCACTCAAAAAATTACTGAAGTTCGTGATGTATTGAAAAATGATATCGCCAAGGAAAGGGCTGTTGATAGCCTTTATAATCTTTCCCGAACTTTAGAAGATGAATTGGGTGGAGGCGCTTCGATTGAAGAAGCAGCGTCGAATCTGAATTTTAAAATCACTTCCGTTGTTGCTATGGATCAAGCGGGTAAAGATTTGGCTGGTAAAGCGGTTACTGGAATTCCGTCTGGCCGTGCCTTCATCCAAACAACGTTTACTACGGAAGAAGGTGAAGATAGTCAATTAACCGAATCCGGTCCAGAAGGTTTTTTTGTGGTTCGTGTCGATGGGGTGACAGCCCCAGCACTTCGCCCTATTAATACCGTTCGTGCACAAGTCATTGACGCTTGGAAAGCCGAGCAACGGAGTGAAAAGTCGAAACAACAAGCGGCTAAAATGGCTACAGACTTAAATAATGGAAAAGCTTTATCCGATATTGTTGGCCCCTATTCCTTGACATCAACTGTAAGCAAAGCTTTTAAGCGCGATGATAATGGAACGAATTCGGGATTATCGCCAGAATTGGTAAAGAAGGTTTTTGATTTAGAAAAAGCCAAAGCAACCGAAGGCAAGGCGGCTGATGGATATCAAGTTGTTGTCCTTGCGTCTGTAATGAATGCAAACCCGAGCGCCGACAAAACCGGTGTTGATGCGGTTCGTAATTCATTGTCGCAATCGCTAAAAGATGATGTAACGGCTCAGCTAACAACTGCTTTGCGTCAGGAAATCGGTGTTGATATCAATCGTCCTTTGATCAATCAAATTTACAGCGGTGAACAATAAGGCCGTTAAATAGGTCGTAAATTGGAAGTTTGCTCGGTTATGAAGTCTTTACCTGATTTAGGCAATTTTAAACGCACGTATGAGCAAAGCGAGCCACAGATCGTTTGGACGACCTTGGTTGCTGATTTAGAAACACCGGTTTCTGTAATGCTCAAAATCGCCCGTTCGCGGCCCAATAGTTTTTTGTTGGAATCAGTCGAAGGTGGTTCGATTCGGGGGCGCTATTCGTTTGTAGGGCTCAATCCCGATGTGATTTGGCGTTGCTTTGGCAACCGGGTTGAAATCAATCGCAAAATTGCAGAGGGCAGTAACACTTATGAACCCTGCAGTGTTGGCAATGCATCAGGTGCCCTAGACTCCTTGCGCAGTTTGGTTGCGGAAAGCCGGATCGAATTACCAGACGGAATGCCTCCTATGGCGGCTGGGCTGGTTGGTTACATGGCTTACGATATGGTGCGTTTGGCGGAAAACCTGCCTGATAACAATCCTAATACGCTGAACGTTCCAGATAGCATCTTTTTACGCCCAACTGTTATTGTAACGTTTGATTCACTTGAAGACACAGTGACCATTGTGACACCCGTATGGCCTGATAAGAATACAAGCGCCGATGCTGCCTACAAAGCGGCTGAAGAACGACTTCAGGCTGTGGTTATTGACTTTGACCGCGCCTTGCCCCCGCGCGCTGCGGCTGAGGACGTGCAAACCGAAATGGTTGTGCCACAATCAAACTGTAGCCGTGAAGAATTTCATGCCATGGTCAAAAAGGCTGTGGAATATATTAAAGCGGGTGATGCATTCCAGATTGTTCCATCCCAACGCTTTCGCGTCCCGTTTAAACTACAACCTTTTGCGCTGTATCGCTCGCTTCGTCGTTTAAACCCATCGCCGTTTTTGTTCTTCCTCGATTTTGATGAATTCTCAGTCGTTGGCTCAAGCCCTGAAATTTTAGTCCGTGTGCGCGATGGTGAAATCACATTACGGCCCTTAGCTGGGACCCGTAAACGCGGTAACAATGCAGAAGAAGACAAAGTGTTAGCTGAAGATTTGTTGTCGGACCCCAAAGAACGTGCTGAACATTTGATGCTGTTGGATTTAGGCCGTAATGATGTTGGACGGGTTGCCAAAATTGGAACCGTAAAACCGACTGAACAATTCATCATCGAATATTATTCTCACGTTATGCACATTGCATCGAACGTGGTTGGTGAATTAGATGATGAAAAGTATGACGCTATTGACGCACTTTTGGCTGGGTTCCCAGCCGGTACGGTTTCGGGTGCCCCCAAGGTAAGGGCCATGGAAATTATCGATGAGCTAGAGCCTGAACGCAGGGGCGTTTATGGTGGATGTATTGGCTACTTTGGTGCTGATGGCGATATGGATACGTGTATCGCGTTGCGGACAGCTGTTGTTAAAGATGAAGTGGTTTACATCCAAGCGGGCGGTGGTGTGGTTGCTGATAGCGACCCCGAGTTTGAATATCAAGAATCGATTAATAAAGCCAAAGCCCTTGTTCGCGCAGCCCATGAAGCAGCGCGCTTTGCAATCGACGACGAATAAGTTTTCTTAATCGCCGTCGATATAAAGAAATCAGTCGATAGCAGCAGTTACTAAAATCTCAACAAAAATACCGGGATTTGCCATCCGAGATTCAACACAGGCGCGGGTTGGCGAATTCCCTGGTGACAACCATGCATCCCAAGCGACGTTCATTTCATCAAATTTACGGATATCATCCAACCAAATTTGGGCTGTTAATAGTTTTGATTTATCGGTTCCTGCTTGAGCCAAGTAATCATCAATGTGGACTAAGATTTGGTTCGTTTGGTCGGTAGTCGATGCATATAAATCATCACCGACAAGGCCTGATAGATGCGCAACATTGCCATGAATGACAACTTTGGACATTCGGTGATTGGTATCAATTCTTTTTATGGTCATTTTCTATTGAGCCTTTGTTTGTGTTGAATGAATTGCTTCTATTTTTGGCATAGAAACCAATTGGATCAAAGCTGAAATCGGCACCAACTGGAAATTATCCATGTCATTTTCTTCAAGCCAAGACTTTAACGCTTTGAGTGTCGCATCACGCGGGTGGCCAATAGCGATCGCATAGCCTTGCTTTTTTGCCAGTCGTTTAACGTCGCTCAAACGGTTTTTTATCTCGTTAATATCGTCAATGTGATCTAAAAATATGTTACGTGCAATAAAAGGAACACCAATTTGATTGGCTGCAATTTGGCCTTTGGTTGATCCGGATGTGACGGAATCTAAAAAGACAAGTTCCCGTTTTTTAAGCTCCTGCATAACCGTCCGCATGCCCTCTAAATTTGAAGTGAACCGAGATCCCATGTGATTGTTAATGCCAATAAAACCAGAAAACTGCTCCAACCCCCATTTTAAGGCCGCAATTGTTTCACTAGTTGG
>CALJEW010000179.1 GCA_938074585.1 uncultured Rhodospirillales bacterium
ATCGACGTTGACCATCATTGGATAGATCATCGCCCAAATCAGCACAGCAACAACCAAATTGACGTTTGCATATTCAAGTTTTGCTAAAGCCAAAAACATATCGCTGGCAACATTGCCCAACGCAATACCTGCAATAATGCAACCTGCGACCCAAAGTGACAACCAACGCTCAAAAAAACCAATGGAATTTGCGGAGGTTATCGTTGTTTCTGGCGTACGGGTCATTGGGTTTGCATTCTCTCTTGGTAATGTGGAAGAACGTGTGTGTCGAGAAGGTATAGACATTTTGTTTATTTTTTAAATAACAAATTTAAAATGTTATACAATATAATATACAAATTAATTGACTATTATAATTAAATAAACCATACATAAAATGTAATTTTTAAAAAGGATCGAAAAAATGGAACATCATGTAATCACTGCCAACCGTCTTAACGATGGGTTAGTTGTCTTCATGGGTGAGGACGGTTGTTGGGAAAATTCGATCCTTGATGCGCAAGTATTAGAAACCGATGAAACCCTAAAGATTTGTCTTGCCTCAGCAAACACAGCTGAGCAGGCACAGATTGTTGTTGGGCCTTATGAGATTGAGGTTATTGAAAATGATAAGGGCGAATTTCGCCCGCTTCGGTTCCGTGAACGCATTCGGGCGTATGGGCCGACAACCCATGCGGACTTTGCGACCCAGGATGTTCCGGGGCATTTGACCCATTTAGATGATGTGTCTCCTGTATACTTCAATGGAGTTGGTTGATTATGTATAGATACGATGAATTTGATCGGAAGTTTGTCAATGAACGGGTTGCTGAATTTCGAGGGCAAGTGGCGCGCCGGATGTCGGGTGAGTTATCGGAAGAAGAATTTCGCCCACTTCGTTTGATGAACGGCCTATATTTGCAATTGCACGCGTATATGTTGCGCGTTGCCATACCGTACGGAACGTTCTCAGCCGAACAAATGCGAAAACTGGCCCAGATCGCACGCACGTATGATCGGGGTTATGGGCATTTTACAACACGCCAAAACATCCAATTTAACTGGCCTAAGTTAGAAGATGTTCCGAACTTACTGGCTGAATTAGCCGATGTTGAAATGCACGCCATTCAAACCAGTGGCAATTGCATCCGTAATGTGACGGCTGACCCTTACGCGGGGGCCATCGTTGATGAGGTTGATGATTCTCGGATTTGGGCTGAAATTGTTCGCCAATGGTCAACTTTGCATCCAGAGTTCACATTTTTGGGCCGCAAATTTAAAATTGCTGTTTCAGCATCTGATTATGACCGGGCCGTTGTGCGTTTTCACGATATTGGTTTGTTCATCAAAAAGAATGATGCAGGTGAAACGGGGTTTGAAGTTTGGATTGGTGGCGGCTTGGGCCGAACGCCGATGATTGGAAAAATTAGCAACGAGTTTGTTCCAGCTGAAGACCTGTTGTCGTATTTAGAAGCGGTTCTGCGTGTTTATAACATGAATGGCCGCCGCGATAATAAATACAAAGCACGGATCAAAATTCTGGTTCACGAAACAGGACTAGATGAACTGCGCGCGCAAATTGATGCTGAATGGGCTGCGATCAAAGACAGTGCTCTTAAAGTCCCAGAGTATGAGATTGAACGCATTCGGGTGTATTTCGCACCCCCACCATTCGAGACATTAAACGCTGTTGACCGTGGGTTTGAGACTAAAAAATTCGAGAACCCTGAATTTTCCCGCTGGGTAAATGGAAATGTCGTCGCCCATAAACAAGTCGGGTACGCCATTGTTAATATATCGTTGAAGACGGATGATTTACCGCCCGGCGATATAACCGCAGACCAAATGGATAATTTAGCTGATTTGGCTGAAAACTATAGTTTTGATGAAATCCGAGCGACTCATGAACAAAACTTGGTTTTTGCTCATGTTAAACAATCAGAACTGTTTGAGCTTTGGCGTGAACTGGGTGAAATCGGATTGGCGATGCCTAATATTGGTAAAGTTACCGATATGATTGTTTGTCCTGGGCTTGATTATTGTGGATTGGCAAATACACGATCCATTCCAGTGGCGCAACGCATTTCAAAGCGATATGCCGATTTGGATCAGCAATTTGATTTAGGTGAATTAAAACTGAAAATTTCAGGCTGCATCAATGCCTGCGGTCATCACCATGTTGGGCATATTGGCTTGTTGGGTGTTGATCGTCGTGGAGAAGAATTCTACCAAATCACGCTGGGCGGCAGTGGCGCTGAAGATGCAGCCATTGGCAGTATTATAGGGCCTGCATTTTCCAGCTCAGATATTGTTGATGCGGTGGAAGAGTTGATTAACTTTTATGTGGAAATCCGCAATCAGGGTGAAAGATTCTTAGATACCTACCGCCGCGTTGGCGCGGCCCCATTCAAATCACGTTTGTATCCGGAGAAATTAGATGCCGCTGCTTAAAGGTAGAAATATTGTCGAAGACGCTTGGACATTATTAGCAGATAATTTGGAGCTTCCAGAGGCAGGATTCGTTATTGTCTCTCTAGATCGCTTCATTCGAGATCGGGACTTGTTGGTTGCGTGTTCAGGTCCTATTGGTGTTCGGCTATCGTCAGCTCAGTCGCCAGAACTGATTGCAGATGCTTTGGAAGTGTTTTCGCTTATTGAGTTGGAATTCCCAGCGTTTACAGATGGTCGCCCTTATTCATACGCCCAGCTTTTACACCGCTTAGGCTTTGCCGGTGAAATTCGTGCGGTTGGGAATGTACTTCGGGATCAGTATCTGAATTTAAAGCGGTGTGGTTTTGATGCCCTCGAAATTAAAGAAGGTGAAACGGCTGAAGAATGGTGCATTGCAACAGGCGCATTTTCTGCGCCGTATCAAGTTGCCTATGATACAGAAAAGCCAATTATGTCTTTACGTGAAAAGCGCTTAGCGGCTGCAAGCTAAGGTGAGATTTCTGGATGATATTTAAGAAGTATCAGTTCGTTTGTCTGAGGAATTGTAAGGCATCAAATTATGTTTTGTGGGTAGTATATATATAATGATACCAAACAGATGGTCGAATTCACAGGATGGCCCTTCTCGGGGACAGACTAAGCGCTGGAATATAAGATGATCTTGATCATCAAACTCAAAACCACCTCGGCGTACCCAAAAATCAGACTGCCCATTCTCGACCATCCAATTATATGCCTCTGCGATCAAATTGTAGGTTTTATTAGTAAACGCTTCGTGAATTAATTTCCCTGATATCTCAAATCTAAAAGCGTTAATTAAAAATGTTCCCCAATGTTGCTACCTATACTGTCTAGGCTGATTATCGTTCCTAACCACATCAGCAATTAACAATTATTGAGCTATGGGATGTAAATCCATAAGCTGTATATCTTTTAAGCTCG
>CALJEW010000180.1 GCA_938074585.1 uncultured Rhodospirillales bacterium
AATTTTTTAATTTCTTCATATCACGGGCGATGGTTTTTAAAGAGCGACAGAAACTGTTGAGACAAGCCATCCAGTTTCTCGTTGTTTCACTATTAATGCGGTCTTTAGAGTATGGTGTATTTTTACTTCTTTTTTTTAAGGTGGAAATTTATTATTTAATTTCTTATACAACTTCGATAGCACTGGTATTTGTGCTTAAATATTTTGTCCATAGAAATATAGTATTTACAACCAATCGCTAATCTTGAGCAGAAGTTGAATAGTGGGAAATAATAGACATGTCAATAAAATCTGATCGCGCCGAGACAGATCGTATTCTCCATGACAGAATTTCTGAGGATTTAGCACGTAAAGATCAGTTGCCCGCACAACGCCTTGCACGTCAATTTCGTTTATCTCAAACCTTTAAAAATGCACAAGCACACACGAGCTCAATACTTGAAATTGGCTGTGGTGCTGGATTTTCCGCTGAATATTTAAAAGATACTTACAAAACGTATAAAGGCATTGATCATTCTTCCCTGTTAATAGCGGCTGCTTCAGAATTACATTCGGCTCCCGGCGTAACATTTGAAGTTGCTGATATCGCGACCTATAAGCCAAAGACACAGTTTGACAGCACATTTCTTATTGGCGTTTTGCATCACCTAGATGATCCTGTGGGCAATTTGCGCCGCGTTACCCAATTTGTAAGCAGCGGTGGGTATGTTCTAGCAAACGAACCACAACCGGGAAACCCTATTATAACGTGGGCCCGTGCCCTCAGAAAGATAACCGACAACAACTATTCATCAGACCAAGTCGAGTTTACAGCAACAGAATTAGCCGCCCAGTTCCAAGAGGCTGGCTTGATCGATATAACCATAACCCCACAGGGGTTTTTCTCGACGCCATTTGCTGAAGTCGCAATGCCCCTACAATCCATCATGACCCCAATTTCCCGCATTGCATGTGCCCTAGACAACATCATAGAACGCCTACCTGGCGTTAGGACATGGGGCAGATGGTTGTCATGGAACATCGTCGTCTCAGGCAATGTCCCATAGTGGACCTGTATCGTAAATCTGGCATTGTTGGTCTCGGGTCAGATGGTGGTAAGTTGTTAGCATTTGTGGATCTCCTTTGTAACAAACCCTCGATAACCTCATCTTTCCTATATAACTCTTAAATTATGCATTTAGCTTTTGAAGCTGGGAAATTTAACAAATGATATTCAATGTTTTGGGGCAAAATATCCTGCTGATCTTCGTGTGCACAGAAATGCACATCCAGCATTGGATGTTTTGTCAACAAAGGCATATTGCGCAAATAAATAACGCCCCTGTCGGTTCTGGCGTGCGAATAATTGATCAGAACCCGAACCGGTTTTGGTGCGATGACTGATGACAAAGATGCGTCGAGCTACGTTATATAGTTTTTCCACGAAAACTAATAGACTGCCCGTTTTTTGCTCGCTCAATCAAAGCTTTACGTAAATCCGGGTCTTAATCGAGATCTTTCAGTTGTGCGGCTAAATCCTCTGGGTTACTCATTTCAAAATAAAGCGCAGCATCACCACAGATTTCCTGGTGTATAGGAATATCGGAAACAATAAGCAGAATGCCGGCACGCATGGCTTCAACCATTGGAAAATCAAACGTTTCAGCCATCGAAGGAAAAACAAACGTATCGTATGGCTTTAGCGCATCGATTAGTTGTCGGTGCTCAATACGCCCAATATCAACACAATCGGCGTAGCGTTCAGATTTTAAGGCCTGCAACTCCCCCCGACTTGATGGCCACGGCTCGAAGTCTTGAGCTTCTATGGTAATTCTGGCTTTTGTTTTAAACCCTTGATCATTTAATAACTGTGTTGCTTCAGCAAGAGTTATCGGGTCTTTATGTGAACAAAAGACAGAAACATATAACAATTCAAGCTGCCTACCTTCGCGCCTTTCCCGACAGTTATCGGTGGCTGAGAACCGGTCCCCAACACCTAAATGGTTAACAACGGATGTGGGCACAATATCCGGCCATAATCCAATGCCGCCTGCAATGCTACTTCGGAGGGGGAAATCGTGGCGCTGGAATGGCAAGCTGAAAAAACATCAAGTTTCGGCGAAGAAAAGCAGAAAACCGCTCACTTTGAGGCAACGTGTGTAATACTTTATCACGGCAAATGGGGTTTAAATAAATCTCACCCTGAACCAGCAAAACCTGCTCGATGGGAAGGGACAAAACACATTAGTTAGAGGATGAATAGAGCATATCAGCGCCCCTTTCTTTGAAAATTTTTCGCCAAGATTTTGTTCCCAAAGAAAGCCATGAATAGGCCCATAAAACCGTTTAACCGGAATTTTTTTGACCGACACATTTGGTGAATCGAACAAATCAGTATTAAATGCACGAAGTATACAAATGATGTTTTCAATCAAATTGGATGCATAGATGGCAATTCCGCCGGTATTAGCCAAAATTGCGTAGATAATTATCCGCACCCCAAATAGACCTTATTGTTATTCATTGCCTCCCAAACGACACTCCATTTAAGGCTGAAGCAATGCCACAAACACTGACCGTTCAATAGGTAACTGTTCTATGAACTAGCATTTTTCTGTTTGTTCTCACCCAACCCGGGTTATAAAGAAACAATAAAACTGAATCACCCTAGACACTCGGCACCTAATTCATGAGTATTCGCCATTTAATCAAATACGGTCTATCGTTGCCGCCACACATTGCCGCCGCCAAAGCGCTTGGTATGGCAAAAAAGCACATCGTCGGCATATGGTTAGCAAAAGCCCGTGCGCTTGAGATGACGTATAGTGATGTAGCCCAAATTACACCAACTAGCCTCAACATCAATATTAAGCAAAATCATACCACGAATACCTTAAACACTCTAATCCAAAAAACACTGGCCCATGAGTTTGATTTATTAGGTTCCGGCTGGACGTGCGTGAATAAGGATCAGAGCGAAGATGATGCTTCACGTTCAGAAGGCAACTTGCAACGCTCAAACCAATTACGAGCCTTAATCGGGCCTAACTATAAACCCATCGATTGGCATCTGGATTTTAAGGCTGGATATCATTGGTCACCCATAGTGCGCAGCTTGACCATTGCTTATGGGCACGAACCGGGGGTGGATATTAAAATCCCGTGGGAATTGGCACGGCTTCAGCACTTACCCCAGTTGGCTTTGGCGTATTCAGATCAAAGGTCACAAAACCTTGTCGATGAATTTCAAAACCAGACGCTCGATTTTATGTCCGCTAATCCGCCCCGTTATGGGGTGAATTGGGTTTGCACCATGGATGTCGCCATTCGCGCTGCTAACCTAATCCTTGCGTACAATATATTTCGCGCAAAAGATGCTCTGTTTTGCCCTGAGTTTGCAAACGAATTTGTTGCCACCATCCGGGCGCACGGGGAACACATTATTCATAATTTAGAATGGTACCCCACCTTTCGGGGGAACCATTATTTATCAGACATTACAGGGCTTTTATTTGTCGCAGCGTTTTTACCCCGTGATCCTAAAGCTGATTGCTGGCTGGCCTTTGCTGTGCAGGAATTCACCTTAGAATGCGATGCTCAATTTAACGATGATGGCAGCAACGTTGAAGCTTCGATCAATTATCACCGTTTATCCGCTGAAATGGTGGTTTATGGAACGGCACTGGTTTTGGGCCTTGATGACGGCAAAAAAACGGCCCTTCACTCCTATGATCCCGATTTATGGCTGGCCAGCCCCAAACTAGCCCCCGCCCCAATCGCATGGACGGAAAATCTCGGCCCATTCTCAAAACAGCATTTCAACAAATTAGATAAAATGGCGCGGTTTAGCATCGACGTGACCAAACCCGATGGGCATGTAGCGCAGATTGGCGATACCGATAACGGGCGGTTCTTTAAGCTCTTTCCGGCGCATCTTGAGGGCAGCCTTGAAGAAGACCAACAAAACCACCGCCACTTGGCTGCAGCTATTGGCGGGTTGTTGGGGGACGAGCAATTAATTTTCTATGCAGGCAAAAAATATGCACTAGAAGCTGAAATCATCGCGGATTTAAAAGGCCCTTCCGCACCATCGTTCACCAAACAAACAGATCAACCGATCTTACCCCCACATCAATCGATCAGCGGCAAGTGCACACAAAGCCAACGCCTGATCATCGAAGTCCCCTCATCCGGTTTAGCCCTCATCGTCTACCCTGATTTTGGTCTTTATATCTGGAAATCCGAAACCTTCTTTTTGTCAGTGCGGTGTGGGCCAGTTAGGCAAGGCAGCAATGGTGGGCATGCTCATAACGATCAATTGGCTATCGAATTACAAATCGATGGGGTAGATTGGATCGCCGACCCCGGCACCTACACCTATACTGCAGACACTAAAACCCGCGATCTATATCGCTCGCATTTGGCCCACGCGACACCGCGCTTTTATTTAAAAGAACCCTCGCGCCTCGATTTGGGCCTGTTCCGGCTTGAAGATAACGCCAAAGCTCAGTGCATCAAATTTAATGAGCGCGAATTTCTGGGTGTTCACTATGGCTACAAAGCCCCCACATACCGCCACATCATTTTACACAGCACCCATATCGAAATCTTCGATAGCATTGGCGCGCCTTGCCCAACGGATGCCAACCCACAAACCACAACCGTTACAACGCAAAATGAACTGCACAAACATTTAGGCTTAACTGTGCCCTTTTCACCTGGTTACGGATCACAGGATTAAGCTCATTTTAATCAAATTTGCAAACTCAGCCTAATCCGTCATTTTTGGATATAACCCTAATAAACTTCAAAACCCCGCCTGAAATACGTAAGTCCAAACTTTCGCTTTATCATCTTCAGAAAGAGCTTGTAAAATCATCCAACAATGAGCGAAGCCATATAAAAGACTAAAGACTGCACTGTCGAATATGCAGGAAAACCGGTTATAGGAACAAGTATTCCAGATCGTGCAAATAAATTGGTTTCCAGAAAATATCTAGGCACCAATAACCAAAGAGAATATTCATCCCATTGCGAAAACGCCATGGCTAAAATCAACAGGGATAAAAGAACTTTCATTACAACGATCTTGCCCGTTCCAGCTGGCAATGACTTCATCCGGCCTATATGATGCTTGAGTTATGCACTTGGCTGTTGAATTGGCGTCATAAAAAAACGCTATTAAGGTGATAATTAAATTAGGAATGTGCTTATGAATGTCGATAAATTTTTCGATGACGAATTTAGTGAACATGACATAACAGTTGTGGCCACACGTGACGTCCTCAGAGAGCCCTTCAAAAAATTGTTAGCTGCCTGTGTTAAATCCATTCAAGCTGGTGGTAAAATCGTCTTTTTTGGCAATGGTGGCAGTGCATCGGATGCCCAGCATCTCGCTACAGAGTTAACCATCCGATACAAAGAAAACCGGGTGCCTATTGCCGCGATCGCCCTAACCACAGATACTTCCGCCTTAACGGCAACGGGGAATGATTTAGGTTTTGATCAGCTCTTTGCGCGTCAGGTTGCCGCGATCTGCAAACCGGAGGACATTATAATTGGCATCTCGACTTCGGGTAATTCGGAAAATGTAATTAAAGGTCTTCAAGCCGCAAAAGCCTTGGGCTGTGTAGCTGCGGGCTTCGGCGGTAAAGACGGTGGCCCAATGCGAGCAATAGCTGACCCCTTCCTCATCGTGCCATCCACGACTACATCCAGAATTCAAGAAATGCATATCATCATCGGTCATATGTTATGTGGTGCCCTAGAATTGAAATTGGGATTGGTATAAGTGTGCTGTCAACCTTAATGTAAAAAGGGTACTAGTTAGCATGGAGCTGCCTTGGCTGAAGCTCGCGATACTTCACTTGAATTGATAGCTTCAACCCTTCTTCACGATGTGGGACATTTCACCAATGATCGCTGGCCTGCAATTCATTTTCCCCATTCTTTGGGCCTGCTCTATTCCGCCTTAACTTATTACACTGGGTTCTGGGTAAACTTAGGCGAATATAAGGTCTTGGGTTTTACCCCCTATGGGGAGCCTAAATACAAACAGCTGATGCCGGATCATTTGATCGATATTAAAGACGACGGATCGTTTTGGCTGAACCAAAAGTATTTTGATTATTGCACAGGCTTGACTATGACAAGTGCAAATTTTGATTAACTATTTGCAGCACCACATCGAAAACCAGGAGAATTGCTGTCTCAACGCCACATGGTTTTAGCCGCATCGGTACAAGCAATAACAGAAGAGGTTATGCTTAAGCTAACCCGCGCATTGGCAATTGAGACTAGTCAGAAAAACCTCTGTTTAGCCGGCGGTGTTGCCCTTAATTGCGTTGCCAATGGCAAAATATAACGCGATAGCACATTCGAAAAAATATGGGTTCAACCAGCTGCAGGGGATGCCATGCAAGGCAGTTACTTAGGCCCAAGCTGTGATGACGATGATGTCGCCAAGCGCTTAGAGGCGGCTCGTGCCAAGTTTGAGATCTTAATGATTGGCATCACAGCCCAAGCCTTGGCTGATGGGAAAGCCATTGGCTGGATCCAAGGGCGCATGGCGTTTGGGCCAAGAGCCTTAGGCAGGCGTTCTTTTTTGGGGGATGCCCGGTCCCCTGAAATGCAAAAGCATCTGAACTTAAAGGTTAAATGTCGCGAAACGTTCAGGCCCTTCGCGCCATCAGTTTTGCGTGAAGACGTATCGGATTGGTTCGATATCGATAGCGACAGCCCCCACATGCTGATCGTTTCGGATGTGAAAGAAGACCATAGACGCCAAATGACCGATAAAGAGAACGCGCTGTTTGGGATCGACAAACTGAACGTACAACGGTCCGACATTCCAGCCGTCACCCACGTTGATTATTCAGCCCGTATTCAAACCGTGCATGCCGAGATCCATCCACAATATCATGCGCTAATTACAAAGTTTAAAGAATTAACCGGCTGCCCGATTGTTGTGAATACCAACTTTAACCTGCGCGGAGAGCCGATTGTTTGCACACCAAAAGACGCCTTTCGCTGCTTTATGGGGACAGACACAGAACTGCTCGTCATTGGTAACGTTATACTGCATAAAACATGCAGGACCCCGCCCTTAAACAAGACTACAACCAAGCCTTCGAGCTTGATTAACCCTTACCCAAACAGAAAAAAGCATAGTGCTAAGTGGATTACGACGGGTTATCTGTGTGTTTTGCTACCCAACGTTAACTTTACCACAGACAACAGCCTAAAAAACTATAAATACTGGCTAATTCCCCTAGGTTGTCTTAGAAAAGCAAAGTTATATTGCCCAACTAGGAACACTGAATGATTATCGTCTCCGTCCTTATCCCTGCCCACAATGAAGATGCGACTATTCTCGAGATTTTGAGGAAAGTTAAGGCGGTTACCTATACGGGCGTAAAATTTGAAGTACTGGTCATTGATGATGGATCAAACGATCGCACAATAGAGCTTTTAGAGGCCAATCCTGATCTTTATGGTCAGCTTATAAAAATGCCTCAAAATGGCGGCAAGGGGGCGGCTGTTAAAGCGGGTCTTGCCGCGGCAACAGGGGATTATATTATTTTTCAAGATGCTGATTTAGAATATGATCCTGCCGATTTTGCTAAAATGCTGTACCCCGTTGTTGAACATCAAGCCGATGTGGTTATGGGCAGCCGGTTTATAGCACCCCAATATATGAGGGTGTCGTATTTCTGGCACAAAGTCGGCAATTATTTAATCACCTTTATTTTTAATATCTTAAACAACACAACATTTACAGATGTCTATAGCTGCTATTTGATGTTTCGGCGGGACTTGATCTATGCGGAAAACTTAAGAACCTATGGCTGGGAACAACATGCTGAGATTTTATCAATAGTGACACAGCGTGGAAAAGTGTTCTATGAAGTCCCCATTAGCTATCATGGCCGAACCTATGAAGACGGCAAGAAAATTAGAGCCCACCATACCATTGCCGTTATTTGGACAATGATCAAAATGCGGCTTTTTGGTTAATAAAGAAAACACAAATGACTGAACCTCACATTTACGAAGGCCACGACTTAGAGATTTTAGCTGATCTTCCTAATTATTATGGCTGGATCATCGAGGTGTTCCGACCCTATATCAAGGGCCGCACGATGGAAATTGGCACAGGTATAGGCACCATCAGCAAACTGATATTTGATGATACTGAGGAGCTTATTT
>CALJEW010000181.1 GCA_938074585.1 uncultured Rhodospirillales bacterium
TGAGTTAGTTTAGCCAAAGCCACAACCCGATCTTCGGTCAGGCCTTGCATCCCTATTTCAGCCAAATCTTCATCACTCATGGAGGTTAGAACGGTGACTGCAATTAACAATGGGCGCTTATCGCCCGCTTCTTCAACAGCGTTTTGTGCTGCTCGCATCATCTGGGACCCGCCACTGGCATGGACATTAATAACGAAAGGGTTCAACGGTAGGGCGGCGCGGATTGCACTGTTGACGGTGTTGGGGATGTCATGAAATTTGGTATCCAAAAATATGGGCATTCCACATTCCGCAACGCGTCTGACACCTTCGGGGCCATGCGCGGTCAAAAACTCTTTACCCATTTTAACACCACCCACCAAACTGACAAGTTGGTTTGCAAGCAAAACTGCACGATCAAGATCTGTGGTATCTAGGGCGACAAAAATGCGATCAGTTGGTTTCATGGGGTATCTCCAATTTTTTTGGTTCAAATTGTTGACGCTCTGAATCGCTATAGCGCTCATAGGCAACTCGAGCGGCCGCTAAATCTTCAATTGCGTTTCCAGCCGACTTAAATAGTGTAATTTCATCAGCGGATTGGCGAAGCGTAGCTGTCCCCCGCGCCATGGAGAACAAATCACCCTGAATATCACTTTTTGCCAACACCCCAGCAGCAATAGGCTGACATATTTCACCAGCTTCCGTAATTGCGCTGGGAGCATCGACAAACACTCGCGCCCTGCGGATCGCATAGTCATCAGATTCACGCATATCCGGTGTGAACGCACCAACCAAATCCAAATGTTGGCCAGGCTTTAACCAAGCGCCTTTAATTAGAGGGTTTTGGGTTAAGGTCGCACAGGAAATAATATCGGCATCAGCGACAGCATCCTCTAATACAGGTACAGCTTGAACATTTATATTTGTATCCGAAAAAGTGGACACAACAGATTGAGCCTTTTCAAAGTTTCGTCCCCAGATCGATACCTTGCTAATTGGGCGTACAGCACTATGAGATTGGATCAAGTGCGGAGCCAAAACACCCGTCCCCACCATTAATAAATGTGATGATTCAGGGCGCGATAAATACCGTGAAGCCAGTGCTGAAGCTCCAGCGGTTCGGCGGGCCGTAATTTCTGCCCCATCCATAACCGCCAAAGGCTGGCCAGTTGTGCGATCTAATAACATGATCGTTGCTTGTACGGCGGGTAAGTTTTTTTCTGAATTTTGCGGTAGGATGGTTGCTATTTTTATGCCGATATAATGACCATCGTCCCATGCAGGCATCAATAACAGGGATGAATTACGTTCATGCGTTTCCTTCATGATGTGATGATGGCGTAATGGTACGGTAACATCAGTGCGAAAGGCATCGTCGAGGGCATCAATCAATGCCGGGCGATTTAAAAGTTTCTTTAACGTGTCGGCGTCGAATTGAATCATAATTTACGCAGCATCTGCGTTCGATGGAAGTCGCAGCGAACCTGAAGTTTCCTGTTGATTTTGATTTGTCTTTTCCTGACCCTTTAAGACGCGTAAGTCCTGCTCTAATTGAGAACAACGATCTTCAGCATGGCGAGCTTCTAATTCAGCTGCACCAGCCCTACGTTTAGCTTCGCGCGCTTTTCTCCGAGCCGTTCCTGCTGATAACCAAGTAGCAAAGCCACCCCACAAGATTCCAATTCCAATGCAGGCCAAAAGGAGCACGAACAAAGGGACCTGTTGTGTGATAGGTAAAGGCCATATATCGATTTTGATTGGAGTTCGATTAGCCAGAGAAAAAGTTACAATAAAGACGGCGCAGCATGCCGCAATAATCCACACCACAGTTTTTTTTAAATTAGAAAACACCGAGTATCCCTATTTACTGGTCTTAGTTTGCGGGCGGTTACGCGGTTTATTCTGGTGGATTTAAGCGCTCGCGCAATTGTTTTCCAGTTTTAAAATAAGGAATGAACTTTTCACCAACTTCAACCGATTCACCGGTGCGTGGATTACGCCCAATACGTGAACCGCGTTCCTTAATAGAAAAGGCGCCGAAACCACGCAGCTCAACCCGGTCGCCTTGGGCAAGCGCATTAGAAATTTCATCAAAAATCGTTGTTACAATTTGCTCAACATCTCGTTGAAATAGATGTGGGTTCTCATTCGCTAGCTTAGCAATTATTTCTGATTTGGTCATTAATCAACCTCTCTAATTATCTATTCAACTTCGATATGTTTGTGTGCCGAAGTTTCTGCTTTTATATAACACCTGCATGCATTTGTGCTCGACAGCGGTCCTTGACCTTAATCTAAACTACTGTCAGGTTGCCAAAGAGATAACACTCCGTCAAGCCTAAGACGTTCAGAAAACAGCGCTTTTCCCAAACTATTTCCAAAAAACTCACGCCATTTTTCATCTTTATAGTTGATTTGAACGTCAACGATAGGTAATTCGGTAGGTATTTCATGCACTTCATTCAGCCATTTTAACGCATCGGCTTCACGCCCTATCGCATCTACCAATCTGTTGGCTTTGGCTTGACGACCAGAATATATGCGCCCATCAGCCAATTTATACGCTATCTCCTTATCCATTTTGCGGCGATCCATGACCATTTCAACAAACATGTCGAAAAAATCTTTAATCACAGATACCGTAACCGCCCGAGCCCCTTCAGAAAATGGCTCCATAGGGTTAGGCTGCGCTTTCATCGGCCCACTTTTGACAATTACCGATTTAATTCCAACTTTATCCATCAATTTCGTGAAATTAGCGGTTTGAAGAATCACGCCTATGGACCCTGTGATCGTCCCATTGCCCGCAATGACGTGATCTGCAGCAATGGCTACCATGTATGCAGCTGATGCCGCCGTTCCACCTAATAAGGCAACAACAGGCTTCTTTGTCGCAACTTTACGAATGCTATGATATAAATTTTCGCCACCAGTAAAGGTGCCACCCGGGCTATTAATCGCAAGAATCAGAGCTTTAATATTTTCGTCTTTAGAAATTCGATCTAATTTTTCTTCACGCAGGCGATCATTAACAATAATACCATCAACACTTAAACGTGCAATTTGTCCTTCGTCACCGCCTAAGTCAAAGCGGCCAAAGGCTGTGATAACTGCTGCAATAACGGCCAACACACCAACGATCCGCCAAAAAGTCAGATGCCGTTTTAAGCGACGCCTATCTAAAATCATGTCTGTTTCATATGACATTGCATTTGTATCCTTGTAACCCGGGCCTCAAAAATGAGACCCGGGTCATCAAGAAATAGTCCTTAGTCTTCGTCTTCAGCGTCTTCAGATTTTTCCCTAGCAGCGGCCTTTTTAGGGGCGGCCTTTTTAGGGGCGGCCTTTTTAGGGGCTGCTTTTTTATCAGCTGGCTTTTCTTCAACGTCTGCTTCAGCAGTGTCGTCTTCTGTAGCTACTGCTTTTTTAGGAGCTGCTTTTTTCTTTGCAGCAGGCTTTTCGTCCATTGTTCCATTCTGCTTTTCTTGAAGAGCAGCACCCAAAATATCGCCAAGGGAAGCACCGGAATTAGATGATCCGTAAGCTTGCATTGCTGCTTTTTCTTCTTGAACTTCAAGTGCTTTAACTGAAAGCGTTAAGCGACGGCTGGTTTTATCAAACTGCGTTACTTTAGCATCAATTTTTTCACCGGCTGCAAAACGATCTGGACGTTGCTCGGAACGTTCGCGAGACAATTCAGCCTTACGAATGAAGCCTGGGATGCTGTCATTTACCATGACATCAATGCCCGCATCCTGAATAGCTGTGATCGTACAGGTAACAACATCATTCTTTTTTAGGTCGCTTCCATTTGACTCAAACGGATCGGCAGTTAACTGTTTAAGGCCTAAGCTGATGCGCTCTTTAGAAATATCAACATCAAGAACCTTGGCCTTAACGATGTCACCTTTGCTGTAATCTTTAAGCGCTTCTTCACCAGTCATATCCCAGCTAAGGTCTGACAAGTGAGCCATGCCATCAATTTCGCCTTCAAGACCAACAAACAAACCGAATTCAGTGATATTTTTGATTTCGCCTTCAACTTCAGTACCGACTGGATATTTAGTTGCAAAGCCATCCCATGGGTTATCCAAGCACTGCTTGAGGCCCAATGAAATGCGACGCTTCTCAGGATCCGCATCCAGAACCATAACTTCAACTTCTTGAGAAGTAGAAACGATTTTTCCTGGATGGATATTCTTCTTCGTCCAGCTCATTTCAGAAACGTGAACTAAACCTTCAACGCCAGCTTCTAGCTCAACAAATGCACCATAATCGGTAATGTTAGTAACCCGACCTGTAAAGCGTGTTCCAACTGGGAATTTAGAATCAACGCCGTCCCAAGGATCAACTTCAAGCTGCTTCATGCCCAATGATATACGCTGGGTTTCTGCATTGAAACGAATAACCTGTACTTTGATGGTTTCACCAATTTGCAAGGCTTCGGATGGATGGTTGATACGCTTCCAAGCGACGTCTGTGACGTGCAATAAGCCATCAACACCGCCCAAATCGACAAATGCACCATAATCGGTGATGTTTTTGACGATACCGTCAAGAACTTGGCCTTCGGTCAAATTGGAGATCAACTCGGAACGGGCTTCAGAACGTGTTTCTTCTAATACAGCACGACGCGAAACAACTATGTTGTTGCGCTGTGCGTCCATTTTCAAGATTTGGAAAGGCTGTGGAGTTCCCATAAGCGGGCCAATGTCGCGAACCGGGCGAATATCGACTTGGCTGCCTGGTAGGAAGGCAACGGCGCCGGACAAATCAACAATAAAGCCACCTTTCACACGACCAAAGATAACGCCATTGACGCGCTCTGTGTTGTTGAAGGCCTTTTCAAGCTCGAACCAAGCTTCTTCTCGACGTGCTTTTTCACGGCTTAGGCGAATGTTGCCGTCGCGGTCTTCATAACGTTCGACATAAACGTCGACGGTGTCGCCAACTGTTAATTCAAGGGGCACACCTGGTGTAGCAAATTCTTTAACTGGAACGCGGCCTTCTGATTTAAGCCCAACGTCAACGATGACAACATCGCTTAAGACGTCAAGAACAGTGCCTTTGATGACACGGCCTTCAAAGCCGTTATCGCCTAAGGTTTCTTCAAGAAGGGCGGAAAAGTCTTCAGTAACTACAAATTCTTCATCAGGTATTATTGTGGCTTTTGCCATGGTGTCGTAAGTCCTTTCTAATTATCATTTCATGCCAACCGGTTGGTTCCGGTGGTCTTAAACGGTTTGGTTACCCGCGATAATCCAACACATGTTGGCACGGCTCTTACTCAATTTACCTTTATTAAATCAGGCTTTTTGGGTCTTTGTAGCAATAAATATCAATGCTTGATCAAACACCTGATTAGCGCTCAAATCACTGGTATCTATCACATTTGCATCTTTAGCCGCTACTAAAGGAGCGAAAGACCGGGATGTATCCCGCTCATCGCGTTCCTTCATGTCTTCTAAAATGCGCGCATATATAGCGCTAGAGTCCGCTTGGTGCAACTCCTTAAACCGCCGATTTGCACGAACTTCAGTGCTTGCGGTGATAAACAACTTAGCCGTTGCCTCTTGACAGACGACCGTTCCAATGTCG
>CALJEW010000182.1 GCA_938074585.1 uncultured Rhodospirillales bacterium
GACTCTCCACCAACATCCAATATATCAACTCCAGCTTCGACCATAGCCTTTCCCCGGGCAACAGCGTCCACTTGCGCGAACACTTCACCAGCATCTGAAAAGCTATCTGGTGTCACATTTATAACGCCCATTATGCGCAATTGATCTAACGACAGTCGTGCATATGAAGTGGGCTGTTGGGCCATTTATTCAGGCCCTTTATTTAAGATTCTGGCTGAGGCTCAGCGCTACCCAAATCAGAAGAATCCTTCTCCTTCTTCTTGTCGGGACCGCTAGATGGAACGGACGTGCGGTGCCCACCTTCTGGTTTTGCATCATAGCCATCATTTCGGGAAATATCTTCCCCCTTTAACAAGACGCTTACATCTTCACCTGATAGAGTTTCATACTCCAATAAGGCCCGAGCAATAATTTCTAGCTCATCACCGTGCTTAACCAAAATTCGATGCGCTTCCGATTCGGCTTCTTCAATCAAACGTCGGACTTCATTATCAATCATTGCAGCCGTTGCATCAGATACGTTTTTTGAGCGGGCAACAGAATGCCCTAAGAAAACTTCTTCCTCATTATCTGAATAGCGTAATCGGCCCAGTTTGTCAGAAAATCCATATTCAGTCACCATCCGGCGTGCCATGCTGGTGGCTTGCTGAATATCGTTTCCAGCACCTGTTGTGATGTTTTCTTTACCGAATGTCAGCTCTTCAGCAACACGCCCTCCATACATCATCGCCAAACGCGATTTCAGCATGATTTCTGAATAGCTCAACTGATCGCGTTCCGGCAAGTTCATGGTCACGCCCAAAGCACGGCCCCGAGGAATAATTGTCACTTTATGTAGCGGATCAGTTTTTGGCATGTGAATGCCTACCAATGCGTGACCTGCTTCATGATAAGCCGTCAAAGATTTCTCTTCCTCAGTCATAACCATGGAACGACGCTCAGCGCCCATCATAACTTTATCTTTAGCCATTTCAAAGTCTGACATAGTCACAACACGTTTGCCTGTACGCGCTGCCAAAAGGGCGGCTTCGTTGACCAAGTTAGCGAGATCAGCGCCTGAAAAACCGGGGGTGCCACGTGCAATAACACGGGCATCAACGTCGGGAGCCAAAGGCACTTTTTTCATGTGCACTTTAAGAATTTTCTCGCGGCCAATAATATCAGGATTTGGAACCTGGATTTGGCGATCAAAACGACCGGGACGCAACAAAGCGGGGTCCAAAACGTCTGGACGGTTAGTTGCTGCGATCAAAATGACGCCTTCATTTGATTCGAAACCGTCCATTTCAACCAATAACTGGTTCAACGTCTGCTCGCGCTCGTCATTACCACCACCAAGGCCAGCGCCACGATGACGACCTACAGCATCGATCTCATCAATAAAGATGATGCAAGGCGCGTTTTTCTTACCTTGTTCAAACATATCACGGACGCGGCTTGCGCCAACACCGACAAACATTTCAACAAAGTCGGAGCCGGATATTGTAAAGAACGGAACATTAGCCTCACCAGCAATGGCACGCGCTAATAACGTTTTACCTGTACCAGGAGGGCCAACTAGCAAACAGCCTTTTGGAATTTCCCCGCCTAAGCGTTGAAATTTCTGAGGATCTTTCAAAAAATCCACGATTTCTTCAAGTTCCTGTTTCGCTTCATCAATCCCAGCAACATCGTCAAAGGTGACGCGACCCGTTTTTTCTGTCAGCAACTTAGCTTTGGATTTCCCAAAGCCCATAGCTTTTCCGCCACCGCCTTGCATTTGGCGCATGAAGAAAATCCATACACCAATCAAAAGCAGCATTGGGAACCACGAAATAAGAATACTAAAGAGTGTTGGGGAGCCATCATCCACAGGAACAGCGCTAATTCGAACCCCTTGGGTGGTCAAATTCGAAACCAAATTGGGATCATCCGGCGCGTATGTTTGGAAGGTCCGTCCATCGCGGTAATGGCCATTTATGGCTTGTCCTTGTATGGTTACATCCCGCACATCACCAGACTGAACCGACGTCATGAAATCTGAAAATGCTAATAACATTTGCGAATTCCGCTGTGTAGAACCTTGAAATAAGTTGAACAGGGCGAAAACAAGAAGGGCTATGATAACCCAGAGTGCCAAATTCCTACCAAAGTTCAAAATAACATCCCTTCACAATAATCAGAATAAAATACGTTTGGCGGTTCAACCGCTTTCAGATACTGAGATAGTCGGTTTCATCGGAGAAGCAACCGAAAATCCCATATCAGACATAGAATTAAGGGGGCAAAATGCAAGGTAAGCTAAAATATCGCACGAATTTCCTAGATCAACAGCAATATCTTTGCGAAAAAATCCAAAATGCGGCACAGCAAAAACACCCGTGTCATCGCAAAGAACAGGCAAGCTACGACGTATCACAGCTTTAATTTTCTTCTGTTGCGATTTGCCTATATGTAATTTTACTTTGGCCCAATCTTGATCCTCAAGCGCGCGGACAAACACATTACCATGGCTTAATGACAATCCATGCCCAAATGTCATTTTAAATCGATGATCCCAATGAATTGTTTCTTTTGGGGCGACGAGAACTGGAAGCGGGAGCCCTCTTTTTTCCCGCGCAACCAAAAAACCATCCCGCTTATGTATGACCTGGCATCCCCCCCCAGTTACCGAAGAGGCGCTATAGTTTAATAGCTTGCCGACCAAAAATTCTAATTGGGTTCGGCTTGGAGCATAGGAACGTCCGCCAACCGTCATCAGCACACGGGCAAACAAGCGCATGACATCATCAGTCGAGGCATTTGTCAGAACGCTTAAATTAACATAGGCAAATCCAAGCGGGCTTAACTGCACCCCACACGCAATAAGTGCCGACAATGCCCTGCTGTTTCGCAGGCGAGAATTGCCAAACTGTGCTGCAGTTTTAGCCAAATCGAGACAGGAAATTTTTTCATCTTTAATATGTAATCTCATCCGAACACGCTCAAATATAGGATTCTGATTTGACGGGTCTTCCACCCATTTGGCATTCTGGACCATCAAAAAATGGCGTAAATTTTGAGTATTCTCTGCCAATAAAGGGCGTAGCAATCGGCAATGGGAAAGTTCAAGGATTTGACTCATAGCTGCCAATCCATCAGGCCCACTGCCATGCCCTTTGCGCATTAAATACGTTTCAGCTTGATCGTTTTCATTATGTGCGACCAGTAAATGCAAGACGCCATTATCTTTGCACCAATCATCCATAAGCCGATAACGAGCATTACGCGCCATTGCTTGAATTCGGCTTTTAGGCTTCACGCCTTGCCAGTTTAAGATTTGATGTGTAACCCCAAGAGCGTTTATCCACCCCCCAACCCTTTCAGCCTCAGATCGAGAATCAGAACGTAAACCGTGATCCACCGTCAAAACGGTGATCTGTCCGCCATTCGATTTTGCCCACTCGTGAGCAAAATATGTCAAGGCGATGCTATCACCGCCTCCTGATACAGCTATGGCAATATGGGGTTCGTATTCGAACGGTCCAAGCCTATCCATCGCGTCCACAAACCGCACATAGATTTCCGTCTTTTCTAAAGACTTAATCATTCTATCAGGGACAGGAATTATGCTTGCGTTGTCGTGACACAGCTTTTTTTAGGCCATCTATGGCTTTAGGGAAGTCTTCTAAAACCTTGTTGAAGGTAGCGCAGGCTTCTTCATTTTTATCTAACCCAGCCAAAGACATACCCAGCTTTAACAACGAATCAGCTGCCTTGGCTCCTTTAGTGTCATTTGAAAAAGCTTCGAAGAAAACCTGGGCCGCATCTTGATAAGAACGGCGCACATAATAGGTTTCACCCAACCAATATCGGGCGTTACTCGCTAAGTCATCGTCTCTGTGCGCGATTAAAAATTCTTTAAGGGCTACTTCAGCTTGTTCATAATTGGTTTGACGTAACAAATTAATGGCAAAGGTGTATTGCTCTTTTACAGTACCTGAAGGCAATACTCTTTTTGGCGATTCAGGCTTTACTGCATTTTGCCCTAAAGCAACGTTACTTCCTGCTAGTTTCGCCACTTTAGATTTCTCAATTTTATCGACTTCAGTTGGTGAAACAGTACCAAGGGATTGAGACTCTGAATCAGGTGCTACTGTTTGTACTCCACCTGGCGACGAGCCCGCGCTAATGCCCGAAGGTCCAGCAACTTGCTGTCCATTCTGTCCATTACGCCCTTCAAGGGCTGAAAGACGATAATCAACATCACGAACCAATTTTTCCAAACGCTCATTAATTTGAACAATTTGATGATTAACAAATTCAACAGTTCCAGTCGCGGCACGTGTATCTGCTTCAAACCCGTCCATACGTGCGCCCAATCGAGCAATAGCATTACCATCAGCAGCAGTTACAGAACCTGATGAAGATGCAAATGGAGTAGGTTTTTCACCCTGTGATAATTGAACATTAAGTGTACGGATGTCGCGCTCAAGGCGCTCTAATCTATCAAGAAGTGGTTGGATGTTTTGCTGTTGTGCTAAAGTCGTTGAAGAAAGAGCAACAATCGAAGCTCCAAAGACCATACCGATAGCTGAAAGGCGAAACATCTGTGATAAACGCGACATGTTTGGTCTCCATAACTTACGATAATTAGGTCATGTTGCCATGAGATGTAAGCAAAAATAAGACGCCAGCCCTCGGTTTAGACCAGAAGACAGGCGTCGAATTAAGAACCATCGTTATCGGAGTGCGGTATTCCCTAAAAGCACCGGAAACAACTGTTACTCGACATTAGTTACTGGACAACAGTTACTGAGCGACGATTTTGAGTCCAAGATGCTTCCATCGAACCAACAGCGACAGGACGCTCTTTGCCATAAGAAATCGTACGCACCCGACTTGAGTTAAGACCAAGCTGGACAAGATAGTCTTTTACAGAGTTTGCCCGGCGCTCGCCTAAAGCCAAGTTGTACTCGCGCGTCCCGCGCTCATCGCAATGGCCTTGTATATCAATTTTTACTGCTGGGTTTGCGTTTAACCATGCAGCCTGCTTGTCAAGTATCGCGCGGCTTTTATCGTTAAGTGTGTATTTATCATATCCGAAGAACACACGATCACCAACATTAGCAACCAAGTCTTCTTGAGAGCCCGGTGCAATAACATTAGTTGCTGCAGCGGAAACAGTTGGTTTTGCAGTTGCAGCAGAACCAGCACCACTTGTTGTTCCTTTGTCTTCAGAACCAGAAGCACAGGCGCTCAATAGCGCAACTGTAGCGAGAACACCAAAATTCTTAAAGCGCATTTAATTCCCCCTTCACCGGGATAATAATTGATTGTCGTTGCTCAATATTGAGCAATTCAAACATATTAGGCAAAACATGAGCCTTGAGTCCTAATTAATTAAAGAATCGAGCCCTAAATTCAAGTGTTTTTTTCATCAAACGCATTGCAACACAAAGATATTACCAGAACACTAAGGTATTAATGGAGACCAAGCCGGATCAGAAGCGTCCATTGGAGTGATGATTTCGCGTAAGTTGTGCCCAGTTAAATCAACACTAAACAAACGCGACCCTCCACCCTTTCCATCCGGTGTCGATTTGCTTTGGCGGAAAAACATTAAAACACGTCCGTTAGGTGACCACGTTGGAGATTCAACCAAAAAATCTTCATACAACAAACGTTCGCCTGAACCATCAGGGCGCATAACCCCAACAAAGAAGCGGCCTTTATGCATTTTTGTAAACGCGATCAAGTCACCACGTGGCGACCAGACAGGTGTTGCATAACGGCCTTTACCGTAGCTAATGCGGCGAACCGATTTACCATTTTCAGTCATTACATAAATTTGCTGGGTGCCACCACGATCAGAGTTAAATACAATTTTTTTACCATCTGGGGAAAAGCTGCCCGATGTATCGATGGCCGAATGGAAGGTAAGTTGAGAAACTTTTCGAGTTCTCAAATCCATCGTATAAATATCTGAGTTTCCTCCCTTGGCCATGCTGATAACGACTGTTTTTCCATCTGGGGAGAATCGGGGAGCAAAGGTCATACCCGGAAAATCGCCTAAAATTTCTTGTCGCCCCGTATCTATATTGAAAATATAAACCCGAGGTAAATTACCAAAATAGGATAGATACGTAATTTCCTGCAACTCAGGAGAAAATCGTGGTGTCAAAACCAAAGAAGATCCATCTGTTAAAAAGCGGTGATTTGCGCCATCATGATCCATAATTGCTAATCTTTTTTTGCGTTTATCAGCAGGGCCTGATTCTGCAATGTAAACGATACGCGTATCGAAATACCCCGTTTCCCCCGTGATCCGCTTATAAATCGCATCTGAAATGATATGGGCAACACGGCGCCAATTATCTGGAATAGTAAAATACGCTAAGCCAACCATTTGGGTTTCTGCATAAACATCCCATAACCGAAACTCAACACGAAGCCTACCATCTGGAACCAACTCTGTCCGGCCCTGAACCAAGGCTTGCGCACTAATAACACGCCAGTCCCCAAACCGGGGAAGTGACCGCAAAGCGTCAGTTGTTTGAATGAAGGCTTTACGATCAATTGATTTAAATAAACCAGATCGTTCTAAATCGGTTGCTATGACCCGTGCTATATCGCGACCAAATTTTTTTTCGACTGAAGACTTCCCACTCATATCCGCAACAGCAATTGGCATCGGCTTTACGGAGCCTTGTGTGATATCGATCCTAAGTTCCGCATGGGCTGGCATAACAAAAAGTGCTGCCAAAGGGATAACGATTGAATGAAACCATTTTATTGAAAGACGTAAAAGACCTAACATTGTTAAAACATATCCTTAGGATTGAAGGTAAGAGTAATCTGTTGCCATTCCCTATATTTTTTAGATGGCAGCTTGAGGGGATTGCACTTTGGATTCAAGACTGCTCTTCGTGCAGACTCAGCAGCGGCACGATAAAACGGATCACTTCTCATTCGCGCGGCATCAATCACCCGGGCATCGCGAACCGTTGCATCCGGGTTCATAACAAGCGCCACTTCAATAACCAAATCTTGAGCATCTTTAGCCCCCGCCGGTACATTCCAACACCGCTTAATTTGCTGACGAATAGCATCCACCTCACTAATTGACAAAGGTTGACCCTGAATATGTTTTTTTGAGGGCGTTTTAACGGCTTCTCCCATTAGCTTCATAAAGTCGAGTTTTTTTTCTTTTAGCTCAGCTGGGGGCGGCGCTTTAGGTTGTTTCTTAATATCGTCCAAAAGATTTTTCATCGCCTTGGCAAAAGCAACAGGCGGCTCAGGTGGCTTTGGCTTCTTTTGAGGGTGCAGCCCCGCCATCTTAAGCTTTGGGTTTGGTTTTTTTACAGTTTTGGGCTTGGGCTCGGGCTCTGGCTCTGGCTCTGGCTCGGGCTCTGGCTCTGGCTCTGGCTCGGGCTCGGG
>CALJEW010000183.1 GCA_938074585.1 uncultured Rhodospirillales bacterium
CCTGTTTCAAACAAAAGTGGCACATCTAGTACTACCAGTTTTTGCTTATGCAGCGAGGATCGTTTTAAAAATTCAGTTTTGTGTTTCCTGATTAGCGGGTGCAAAATATTTTCTAACTTTTTTAAAGCCTCCATATCAGCAAAAACCATATCTCCTAAACATTTACGGTCAATTCCCACTTTTGTTCGAACGCCCGGAAATAACTGGCAAATTTGATCGAATGCAGCACCACCCGGCGCCATCAGAGCATGTACAGTCTCATCGGCGTCATGAACCGCTACCCTAAAACGTCTGAAATCAGCCGCCGCTGTTGACTTGCCCATTCCGATAGATCCAGTGAGTCCTAGGATGACCATTTCTTATCCGCTTCGTTCCGTTATTTTGGTTAAAACGTGAGTGCGCAATTCATCCGTTACTTCTGGCTTTTGACCAAACCAACCCTTAAACCCAAGCGCTGCTTGGTGGAGTAACATACCCAAGCCATCGACACATTTAAGGCCTAAAGTGTTGGCATGGTTTAAAAAGGGGGTCATTAAAGGAGTGTAAACAATATCTGTAACTACCGCATCCGAGGATAGACCGGCCAGATTAATTTGCATCGGTGGCTGTCCATCCATTCCAAGTGTCGTTGTATTTACAACTAAGCTCGCCCCAGACAAGCATTCGTTGACTTCTGCCCAGCCATAAACAGAAACGGGCCCACCGATAGATAAATGTACCTCGTGGGCTCTCGATAGTGTCCGGTTTATAAGGCGGATTTCAGGAACGCCTACATCAACCAAGGCAGCCACAACCGCACGCGCTGCGCCCCCAGCTCCTAAAACAACAACCGGGCTTTTACTTGGCTCCCATTTAGGTGCCCTGTCTTTTAGGTTTTCCATAAAACCAATGGCATCGGTATTCGTGCCAGATAAATAACCATCTTTGTTTACAAAAACAGTATTGATAGCGCCGATTCGTTCCGCAACCGGATCTAAATGATCAACAATACGCATAGCCTCTTCTTTAAGAGGTGCAGTCAAATTGGTTCCGGCAAAGCCAAGTTTTGGTAAAGACCGCAGCGCTGCTTCAAGATTTTTTTGAGATACGGCTAGCGGAACATAGGACCCGTTAATCCCATATTTAGACAACCAAAAGCTATGAAGTTCAGGGGATAAAGAATGGTGAATGGGCCAGCCCATGACACCTGCAAGTTTTTGAATTTTGATTTCAGCCATTATTTCGAGATAATTCCAAACTGTTTACTAATCTATAAGAATATGAATTTGCCGTAAATATGCTAATAAGGGAAGCAAGGGAAGACCCAGAATGGTGAAATAATCACCATCTATGTACTCAAACAACTGAGACCCACGACCTTCGAGTTGATATCCACCGACAGAAGACAACAGATTGTCATCTATTTGTTTTATGTAATCATCTAAAAAAGCGTCTGAAAGTTTACGAATTTTTAATGTTGCAAATTCTGTATAAGTCCATTGATCTTTTGATCCTTTTACAATCACTAGCCCATTTACTAACCGATGCTTGTGTCCGTTTAGCTGGCATAATTGTGTCCTCACATCTTGCAAAGAATTTGGTTTATCAAAAATCTGACCATTACAGTCCAAAACCTGATCGGTGCCTAAAACATATGAATAGGGATAAAGCGAACTTACCGCATGAGCTTTCGCTTGAGCTAGTTTTAGACATAAACTTTCAACACTGCCTGTATGTTCCTGTTTAATTTCATATTCATCGACATCTGATGAAACAGTCATGAACGACACCCCCGCGGCTTCGAGTAAGTTGCGTCGAGAAGAGCTTTGAGATGCTAGAATTAAGAGAGGTACTTTTGAACTAATACCCATTAAAAATAACCGATATGGCTCAAAGTGATGTTTCCTGATACTCTTGGTACATCTTAATAATCGTTGCAGCCGTCTCTTCAATCGATTTTCGGCTGACGTTTATCACAGGCCAATCATATTTTGTATATAGGCGCCGAGCGTCATTAATTTCTTTTGAAACCATCTCTAAATCTACGTAATCGGTATTTTCATTTTGATCTATCATTCGCAGGCGTTGACGGCGAATTTCAACCAAGCGTTTAGGGTCTTTCGTTAGGCCAATAATTAACGGATTTTTAGCCTCGAAAATTTCTTCAGGGATTGGACATCCCGGTACCAGAGGGATGTTGGCCGTTTTAATCCCGCGGTTAGCTAAATAAATACTAGTTGGTGTTTTTGAGGTTCGTGATACGCCCATTAATACGATATCTGCATCATTAACATCCCACGTCGATTGCCCATCATCATGCGAGAGAGCAAATTGCATCGCCTCGATCCGGTTAAAGTATTCATCATCTAAAACGTGTTGACCGCCAGGACGCGCATGAATTTCAGCACCCAAATAAGTCCCAAGTCCAGCGACAACTGGGTCCAATACTGGTATACAAGGCAATTGCAATCTGCGGCAGCCTTCTTCTAGAATTTTTCGATTGTCAATGTTTACCAACGTAAAAATCACAAATCCAGGGTTATCCGCAATTCCTTTTAAAACGCCCTCAACTTGGTTCGGCGATCTGATCATCGTCCAATGGTGTTCTTGAGGCTCAATTTGTTCAAACTGAACTAAAGAGGCACGAGCAACTAAAATAACTGTTTCGCCAGTAGAGTCAGAAACCAAGTGTACATGAAAAGAATTCATAGACTATTTATATCCCTCTAGAGTACAGAATATCCACACAAAAAAATATTCTATATGTGTATGACTTGTGGATAGACCCGTGGTTATCACCAATCAAATATTTCATGCAAATTTAGCATTAATTAATGAGAACGCTTATACTATGTGAAAATTATTATAAACGATTGAGGATAAGTTTAAATTTTTTTCCGGGAATGACTTTATCCCCGACATACACAAACAGACAAAAAATATCACATATTAGAAACTATTGATTCTTAACAAAATAAACCATTTTCTCTTTATTACATACACAGGGTAGCTTAAATGTTAACAACTATTATATACATGTTGATAAAAATAACTAAAAAAACTAATCCCCATTATCCACTCTACTACTACTACTACCATCATTACGTTTATATATTTTATATTATAAGATGTATGGGGAAAACTTTTCAAATTAGGCGAATATTCCATGAGCGTGATACACAATAAAAAATTAATTCGTGCATTGAATGGTGAGACGTTATCAAAACCACCATTTTGGTTTATGCGCCAGGCAGGAAGATATTTACCAGAATATAGAAAAGTGCGCTCCACATCGAAAAACTTTTTGAACATGTGTTACACACCAGACTTGGCCGTTGAAGTCACCATGCAACCGCTAGAACGCTTGAAAACAGATGCCGCTATTATGTTTTCTGATATTTTGGTTATACCAGATGCTTTAGGGCAGAAAGTTGAATTTATAGAAGGTTTTGGCCCGGTACTCGAACCTATAAGAACCGTTGGTGAGATAGATAAATTAGACATCAGTAGTCTGCATGATCATCTATCACCAGTTTATGAGATTCTAGAACGACTATTCAAAGAAATATCTGAAACAACCACCTTAATTGGTTTTGCCGGAGCTCCATGGACTTTAGCTATTTATATGGTTGAAGGAAAAGGCGGAACCGAATGTGGAACAGCTAGAGTATGGGCTTATAAAGATCCAGAAGGATTTCAAAAATTAATTGATCTTTTAATTCAAGCTGTAAGTATTTATCTGATTAAACAAGTTGAATCCGGTGCTGAAGCGTTACAATTATTTGATAGCTGGGCCGGTGTTTTATCTGAAGATCAATATCAGCGCTGGATTATTGAACCAAATAAAAAGATTGTTGAAAATGTGCGAGCCGCACATCCGGATATTCCAATTATTGGGTTTCCAAGGAATGCAGGCAGCAAATACGAGTCGTTTGCTATTGAGACTAAAATGAATGGACTTAGCATTGACCATTCTGTTGGTTTAGAATGGGCTCGAGATCATTTGCAATCTGTTACCTGTGTTCAAGGGAACTTGGATAATCATACTTTGTTAGCAGGTGGGGATGCGCTTGATAACAGCGTTTACAAAATTTTAGATACGCTATCAGGTGGACCATTTATTTTCAATTTAGGCCATGGCGTTTTACCGTCAACACCGCCTGAAAATGTTGAACGGGTTGCTGAACTTATTCGAAATTGGAGTGAGTAAAAAATAAAAGAGTTATGTGAATTACTTTAATTTAATTTAGGTGATCTGACTGAACGGAAACTGTTCATTCGCTCAAATAAAATATTGAGTAAATTTAATAGAAGAAAATTTAGGTATTTTAGAATACCATTGGTTGGCGTTTTCTGGGACTACGTCTGTATCTGCTTCAAAATCAGCTTAGTTTTTTTGGTTTTTTATGTAAAACAATGAATATATGTTTATCGTTAAAATCGAGCGCTTGTGTTTTTTTAAAGGATACTCATTATGTTCGACTAAACTGTTACAAGGAAACTAATATGGAAATTACTTCAACTGCTTTTGATTGGATTAAAGCATTACATGTTATTTCTGTTATATCTTGGATGGTTGGACTGCTCTATTTACCACGTTTGTTTATATATCATTGTGAATCTGAAAAGAGGTCAGATAAATCTGAAACTTTTAAAATTATGGAACGTCGTTTATTACGTGCAATTATGAATCCGGCTATGGTTATATCATTTATTACCGGCGGACTAATGATTTATTCATACGGTTTCTTTTTGATAACAGAGACTTGGTTCTTAACCAAGGTCATTTGTTTATTCTTATTAGTTATAATTCATATGTATATGAGTAAATGGCGCAAAGAATTTGATGGCGATGTAAATCAAAAATCGCGAAAATTTTTCCGCTATATGAACGAAGTACCTACAGTTTTGATGATAATTATTGTAATTATGGTTATTGTTAAGCCTTTTTAAAACATTTTAAATTATTTCCAATAAAACAATATTTGACTTTTTTATAAAGTTAGGTTATTTAGTCGCTGAGAACAAGATTAAATGCGTATTCACGCAATCTCATCCAAAATGAAATATTAATTCAAAAGATTTAGGCACTATTATTTCCTAAATGTCTTTGAAATGTGTAAGCGATTTTCTTCTTACCTCTAATTCCGTTAAATACACCTTCCTCTTTCAATTTAAATTATAATCGGAACATCGGCAATGAATCTAAAAGATTTGAAAGCAAAGTCACCTACAGATCTGTTAGCTTTCGCGGAAGAACTTGAAGTAGAAAACGCTAGTACTTTACGTAAACAAGATATGATGTTTGCGATTCTTAAACATTTAGCTGATGATGAAGTTTCTATTTTTGGTGAAGGTGTTTTAGAGGTGTTGCAAGATGGTTTTGGATTTTTAAGAAGTCCTGAATCAAACTATCTGCCGGGTCCTGATGATATATATGTATCACCTAGTCAAATTCGTCGATTTAGTTTGCGTACTGGAGATACAGTTGAAGGTGAGATTAGAGCCCCTAAAGAAGGTGAACGTTACTTTGCCCTGTTGAAGGTTAATTTAGTTAATTTTGCCGATCCTGGAGATGTTCGTCATCGTACAAACTTTGATAACCTAACACCACTCTACCCAGAAAAGCGGTTATATATGGAAATTGATAGCCCTGAAATTAAAGATCCAACGTCGCGGGTTATGGATTTAATAACGCCGATTGGTAAAGGACAGCGAGCATTGATTGTTGCTCCGCCGCGCACCGGAAAAACCGTAATGTTACAAAACGTTGCAAAGTCCATAGCTGCTAATCACCCCGAATGTTATCTGATCGTACTTTTAATCGATGAGCGCCCTGAGGAAGTAACAGATATGTCGCGCTCAGTTAAGGGTGAAGTTGTGAGTTCCACATTTGATGAGCCCGCCACTCGTCACGTTCAAGTGACAGATATGGTCCTCGAAAAAGCAAAGCGTTTGGTAGAACATAAGCGGGACGTTGTTATTTTATTGGATTCAATTACTCGACTAGCCCGTGCCTATAATACAGTTGTTCCATCTTCTGGAAAAGTTTTGACCGGAGGCGTTGATGCCAATGCACTGCAACGTCCTAAAAGGTTTTTTGGTGCGGCCCGGAATATTGAAGAAGGTGGCTCCCTTACTATTATTTCAACTGCCCTGATCGATACAGGGTCGCGAATGGACGAAGTTATTTTTGAAGAATTTAAGGGCACGGGAAACTCTGAGATTATTCTAGATCGTAAACTGTCAGACAAAAGGGTTTGGCCAACAATTGATATCACAAAGTCTGGCACCCGTAAGGAAGAACTGCTTGTCGATAAAGGCACACTTTCCAAGATGTGGGTATTACGTCGCATTCTTATGCCAATGGGCGTTATGGATGGTATGGACTTCTTACTTGATAAGATTAAGCACTCAAAAAATAACTCAGACTTCTTCGATTCAATGAATACGTAAAGTATTTGTAAAAAATTTCGTGTTTTTACAAATAGCATAGATATTCATATCGAATTTTTAATCAAAAATATAGATTTCCACGTCATTTTGGATGTAATTGTAACTGCTATATAGGGTGCTGATGTAGACACGTATATTAAGAATAATCACATATTGCAATTAAAAGTATCTTTTGATTCTCCGTCATCAGAGCTCATGATCATCCCGTTTTTAAGTAAAGAATAATATTGGTAATTAGTAAAAAAAATTCGTGAATCAAACTAGTTTTTTATATTTTTAGTCATGTTGACTTTTA
>CALJEW010000184.1 GCA_938074585.1 uncultured Rhodospirillales bacterium
AAGAATTTTTCGCTGACTTACATGACGATGAACGCAATGCCAGCTCAGAAATTCAGGGTGCCACATGGGCACCATCTGATTCGAGTATCGTTGGCCAAGCCGATCTCGCTCCTTTATCTGAACGTATGATAGACGGGCACGGTCCCCAAGGTCAGCCCCAGCAACAATCTGTGCCAGATGCACGCATGAGTGGCACTAAAGTACGCGAAGCAACACTCGATTCTATTCGCGCCTTAATGCTTATTCGCGCCTATCGGGTTCGGGGGCATTTGCTAGCGAATTTAGACCCACTGGGTATTGAAGTTCCAAACGAGCACTCCGAGCTTACGCCCGCAAGTTATGGCTTTACCGAAAAAGACATGGACCGTGAAGTTTTCATCAATCACGTCCTTGGTTTAGAGACGGCAACCGTTCGTGAAATTGTCAAGATACTGCACCAAACTTATTGTGCCTCGATCGGCGTCGAGTTCATGCACATTCAGGACCCCGTTGAAAAATCGTGGATACAAGAGCGCATCGAGCGGATCAATAATCAGTCGAGCTTCACTGAAAATGGTAAAAAAGCAATTTTGAACCGCTTGATTGAAACCGAAGGATTCGAGAAGTACCTAGATCGGAAATTCAGCGGCGTTAAGCGCTTTGGCTTGGACGGAGGCGAAAGCTTGGTTCCTGCAATGGAACAGATTTTCAAGCGCGGCGGCCAATTGGGTGTCGAAGAAATTGTTCTCGGTATGGCACACCGGGGCCGCTTGAACGTCCTTGCCAACGTTATGAGCAAACCATTTCAAGCGATTTTTCATGAATTCCAAGGAGGTCAGTCTCGCCCAGATGACATTACCGGTTCAGGCGATGTTAAATATCACTTAGGTTCGTCATCAGACCGCGTGTTTGATGGTAAATCAGTGCATTTATCCTTAACCGCAAACCCATCGCACTTAGAGGTTGTGAACACGGTTTGTTTAGGTAAAGTACGCGCCAAACAAGTTCAAAAGAACGATATTGAGCGTGAAAAAGTCATGGCGCTTCTGCTTCATGGTGATGCCGCATTTGCGGGACAGGGCTTGGTTCCTGAGGCTTTGGATCTATCGCACTTAATCGGATATCAGACCGGTGGCACGATCCACATCATTATCAACAACCAAATTGGCTTCACCACGAATCCTCATTTATCGCGATCTTCTGCCTACTGTTCTGATGTAGCTAAAACAGTGGCTGCGCCCATTTTACACGTCAACGCAGACGACGTGGAAGCCGTTGTTCATTGTGCGCGCATTGCTATTGAATATCGCCAGAAATTCAAACAAGACGTCGTCATTGATATGATTTGTTATCGCCGTCATGGCCATAACGAAGGCGACGAGCCCATGTTCACACAGCCAAACATGTATAAGAAAATAGCAACGCACCCAACAACCCGGGATATTTATGCACGTAAATTGCTAAGGGAAGGCGTTTTAACAGAAGCTGAAATTGAAGAACAATTGTCGCAATTCGTTGCGCAATTAGATGAGGCGTTCGAGTCAGCCAGTTCTTACAAAACCAATAAAGCCGATTGGCTTGATGGTGCGTGGTCCGGAATTACCGTCGCATCCGGCGATGCCCGGCGCGGCAATACAGGCGTCAACATTGACCGGTTAAAAGAGATCGGTAAATCAATGACGCACGTTCCTGACAATTTTACCGTTCACCCAAAAATCATCCGACAGCTAAGATCAAAACAAGCGATGTTTGATACGGGAGAAGGGATCGATTGGGCAACGGGCGAAGCGCTTGCGTTTGGATCTCTTTTGATGGAAAGCCATGCAGTTCGGTTGTCAGGTCAAGATTCAGAACGTGGCACCTTTTCACATCGCCATTCCGTTCTAACAGACCAGAACACAGAAGAACGCTATGTTCCTTTGAACAACTTGCGTTTTGGCCAAGCCCCTTATGAAGTCATCAACAGCCCCTTATCAGAAGCAGGCGTGCTGGGCTTTGAATATGGCTACAGTCTAGCTGAGCCCCAAATGTTGGTTCTTTGGGAAGCTCAGTTTGGTGATTTTGCCAATGGAGCACAAGTCGTAATTGACCAGTTTGTTTCATCCGGCGAGCACAAGTGGCTTCGTATGTGTGGATTGGTTATGTTGCTGCCCCATGGGTATGAAGGCCAAGGACCAGAACACAGTTCGGCACGATTAGAGCGATATTTACAGCTGTGTGCTGAAGACAATATGCAAGTTTGTAATTGCACAACACCAGCTAGCTATTTCCATGTATTACGCCGTCAATTAAAACGCGATTTCCGTAAGCCATTGATCATTATGTCACCTAAGTCCTTGCTGCGTCATAAACGCGCCGTATCGAAAGTGGCTGAAATGGCTGATGACACAACCTTCCACCGTGTCCTTTGGGATGATCGTGAAGGCAATTTGGCTGCAGATAAAAAAATCAAGAGGGTCATTCTGTGTAGCGGAAAAATCTACTACGATCTTTTAGATGAGGCTGAAAAGCGTGCTGCAGATGACATATATATTATGCGGATGGAACAATTATACCCGTTCCCTGATCAAGCCTTGAAGCAAGAACTAAAGCGCTTTCCAAACGCCGATGTTGTTTGGTGTCAGGAAGAACCCCGCAATATGGGTGCATGGACGTTCTTAATTGAACGCTTATCCGCTTTGGTTAAGGGATTAGGGCACAAAAGTACAAGCTTAACTTATGTGGGTCGCCCGGAAGCAGCAGCCCCTGCAACCGGCCTAATGTCGATGCACCTAAATCAGCAAGCACAGTTAGTTGATGAAGCCTTAACTGTACTTGGAGCTAAGTCAAAAAAAGCGCCTGCTAAAAAGAAAAAGTAATAAATACCAGGATAAACAACAATCTGGTAATTCGAGGAAGTAAAAATGACCGTTGAAATTAAAGTGCCTGTATTGGGTGAATCAGTAGCCGAAGCGACTGTAGCTAAATGGTTCAAGAAACCGGGCGATGCTGTTGCTCTTGATGAGCCTTTGGTTGAATTGGAAACTGACAAAGTAACGGTGGAAGTCAACTCTCCTGTTGCTGGCGCACTTGCCAGCATCATTGTACCAGAGGGCACTGATGTTGAAGTTGGCGCATTGCTAGCTACGATTGAAGAAGGCGCTGCAGGTAACGTTGCAGTGGCTCCTGCCCCGGCTCCTGTTGCAACCCCTGCCCCGGCTCCTATTGCGACCC
>CALJEW010000185.1 GCA_938074585.1 uncultured Rhodospirillales bacterium
CATACCACCCACCGTCGCCATCAGAACCAAGCTCACCCGTGCCCCTGCTTCTTTAGCTGGCATGTACTCGCGAACAATCAACGCATAACTTGGCACAATGCCACCTTGTGCAAGGCCAAAAAAGGCAGAGACAACGTAAAGCGAGGCTAATCCATCAAAGGGTATATAAAACAACAGGGCCATGCATTGCAGTACTGACCCAATAATCAGGGTCCATACGCCACCAATTTTGTCACCAATCATTCCTGAAACCAATCGGCTAACAATACCAAAGCCGAGCATTAACGATAGCATTTCAGCACCACGGGTAACGCCATAACCCAAATCACCACAATAGGCGACGATATGAACTTGTGGCATCGACATGGCAACGCAGCAGGCAATACCCGCAATAACTAGAATGGTTTGCAAGGCACGCGGAGAAATATTTAAGCGGAACCGATTACTGTGGCCATCACTTTGGCCAGCAACAAAATTCAAATTAGGCCGCCTGCGCAATAAAAAAGCCAGTGGAGCCATTGTGCAAATACAAAACAGACCAACAGCTATGTATGAGGTGCGCCATCCATATTGTTCGATGCCATAGGTCAAAAGCGGTGGCCAAATCGTTCCGGATACGTAATTGCCGCTAGCGACAATAGCAATTGCAATTCCGCGCCGCTTGACGAACCAGTGAGTGATATCTGCAACCAACGGGGCAAAGGATGCGGAACTGCCTAACATTCCAATGCAAACCGCTTGAATAGCAATGAATTGCCATAGGCTTGTTGTATACGAAGCAAGAATATAGCCAAAACCCATAATAAGTGCGCTGAAGAATAAGGGAAAAAACACGCCTCTTTTATCAGCCAGTCGCCCCATAAAGATGCCACCTGTCGCAAATCCGATCATAGTCGCCATATAGGGTAATGACGCATCCGCGCGACTGATATTAAATTCTACCTCGATGGTTGGAAGAATAACTACAACAGACCACATACCAACGCCACCAATTGTGCTCATAGCCAATGAAACAACTAAGCGCCACCAAGAATAGGCGCTGTCGGGTTGATCCGGCATTAAATGAGATTGTGTTTGATCTGGCATGTATTGAAATTCTATGCGTTAAAGTGAATGTGTCGTTTACTCCCGTTTAAGGAGTGGGTCAAAGTTTACTCGGTTTAAAAGTTAAGTTTTCGGTTTGCCGCGCTCTGAAAGTAAAATGCCACCAAGGACCAGCACCAGTGCCATACCGTGAAATAATTTGAACGGCTCGCTCAAAATTAAAACGGATAACCCAGAAGCAAATATGGGGGCTAAGTTGACCATCACCCCTGCCCTGCCAGGCCCAATTAGCTTAACCGCATGAATAAACGACAACTGAGCTAAAAAAGATGGGAACAATGTTATTAACCCGGCATAAACCCAGCCTTTTGGGCTTGGAGCCAAAAACTGGTCTGAATAGACTTCAATCGCAACCATTGGCAAGGATGCTAAAAATGCAGCTCCAGCCATGACAGTAAACATGCCCATTGCTGAAACTTGCGGACGGTTGCGCAATCCAACCGTATATGCTGCATAAAGAGAACATGCGACGATCATTATTAGATCGCCGATATTGAATGTAAGGTTTTTTAAATTTGCTAAGTCACCAGCAGAAGCGACTATTACAACGCCCAAAAATGCTAAAGAAACCCCAGCCGCTTGCATTAACGTGACGGGAGTGCGGAAAGCAACAAACGCACCAAAAAACACAAATATTGGGATGGAACCTTGTAAAATTCCAATGTTTACGCCGCTTGTTGAATGCGATGCGACATAAAACAAAGCATTAAAACTGGCGTATCCAACGATACCCATTATCGAGAAAAATAATAAGTGTTTGCGTAATTGCGGCCAATCGCGCCGAACGGGTTTATTGAAAAAAACCAAGAGGAGGACTGCAACACCAAACCAGCGAATAGATACAATTGCCATGGGCGAAATTTCGCCAACGATTAATTTCCCAAATACAGCGTTGAAGCCCCAACAAAGTGTCGTGAAAACAAGAATAGCGTAGGCAAACCATGTTTTTTCTAAAATCTTTGCAGAAGGTGACGTCAAAATTGGTGATCCTTGTTAAGCGCAACAGAGCTAAGTGTTAAAAGTTAATAAGGTGCTTTTTCTATGGCTGTAAAGAATAAAGCCTCTCTTGCCCCAACGAATTCTGTCGAATAGAGTATTGGCTAGCATAAACTCCATTGGGAAATTGATCATGACAACTGATACCCCTTTAAGCGCCGGATGGCGTGATTATCCACGCTACCCGGATCCGTTAATTGAAGCTCTGGATGACCGGTTCAATAAATACATGGTTTTTAATGCAGCGGTTGAGCGCTTGTATACGGGTACCCGCTGGTCGGAAGGCCCTGTTTGGTTTGGCGATGGGCGCTATTTGCTATGGAGCGACATTCCAAATAACCGAATTCTTAAATGGGAAGAAGAAACCGAAAAAGTTAGTGTATTTCGGAAACCAACAAATTTTGGCAATGGCCACACCCGCGACCGCGTTGGGCGCTTGGTTACATGTGAACACGGCGGCAGGGTTACACGCACAGAATATGATGGTTCCATCACTATTATAATGGATAGCTGGCAAGGAAAGCCACTTAATTCACCCAATGACGTAATTGTTAAGTCCGATGGTTCCATTTGGTTTACAGACCCACCCTTTGGGCTTTTAGGCAACTACGAAGGCAAAAAACGTGAACAGGAATTACCAGCAGCTACGTACCGGGTGGATGGTAATTCACTTGAAGCAACGATGGTTGCTGATGATGTCTTAGGGCCCAACGGATTGGCATTTTCACCCGATGAAAGTATTTTATATATAGTTGAATCGCTGGGTGAGCCGTTCCGCAAAATTGTTGCTTTTGATGTCTCATCAAATGGCAAAGAAATTTCAAATAGCCGGGTGTTTATCGATGCCGGTCCGGGGGGCACGCCAGATGGCTTTCGGGTCGATATTGATGGCAATTTATGGTGCGGTTGGGGCATGGGCAAAGAAGATTTGGATGGGGTTTTGGTGTTTGCGCCTGATGGTGATAAAATTGGCCGCATTCGGTTGCCTGAACGTTGCGCTAACATTTGCTTCGGTGGTTTGAAACGCAATCGTTTGTTTATGGCCGCCAGCCAATCGATGTATTCATTGTATGTGAATACACAAGGTGTTGCAGGAGGTTAATGTGCCCATTGAGATACACCGGTTAAACCCCTATTTTGGCGCAGATATCACGGGAATAGATGTGTCGAATGGAATCAATGATGAGGCCTTCGAGATGATTAGGGAAGGTTTCAATGAGTATGGCTTAATCTCAATCCGCGGGCAAGACTTGTCGGTTGAAAACCAAGTTAAGTTTAGCCACCAGTTTGGTGAAGTGCAAATTCATGTGATGAACCAATACCTTATCAATGGGCATCCAGAAATTTACTATTTATCGAATTTAGATGAGGGCGGAAACCCCAACGGAAAGCACCCAGATAAGGGCACAATGCATTGGCACACCGATGGTTCTTGGCGAGATAGGCCGGGCTTGGCGACGATTATGGTTGCGGAAATGATCCCAAAAGAAGGGGGCGAGACGCATTTCTATTGCACCGAAGCCGCCTTTGCAGCCTTAGATAAGGATACAAAAGACAAAGTTCAAAGTTTACGGGTTATTCATAACTTAAATTTCTCGCGCAACCGACGCCATGGTGAGCAACCAATGACGGAAGCCCAAAAAAAAGAAGCCCCCCCGGTCTCCCACCCTATGGTCCGAACACACCCCGTAACAGGGCGTAAAAGTTTGTTCTTAGGCGATCACGCGGAATGCGTTGAAGGCATGGATTATGTCTCAGGGCGACAACTAATCGAAGGTTTAAACGCCCAAATGTTCCGCCCAGAATTCGTCTATGCCCACAAATACCGTGCAGGCGATATTATTGCGTGGGATAATCGGCGCACGTTGCATAAATCGACCCCCTATGATGTGGCAACGGAACGTCGAGTGATGCGCCGAACAACTATTTTGGGTGATCCACCTGTATGAATAAAGGCTACTTAAATATTTCAGATGCCCCAGACGATGCCCTATGGATGGTTATGAATTCATAGAATGACCCGTGCTTTCGTCTCAGGTTGTTGCGCTTATAGATCGCTATCGACTTTTACTGATTGATCTTCCCGACCACGGGCTTTCAATAGACTTTTCTGGCCCTTACGGGCATGTTGAAATGATGGGTCATGTGCGAGCTATGTGAGATCAGGCAAATACCGGCCCGACGCATATTTGGGCTATGCATAAGGGAACGGCGATTGGTTTGTTTCTCGGGGCTTAAGAGCCTGAATGGTTTAACTCGCTGTATTTAGAAGGTGGCCGTAACCTCTGGCTACATGATGCCATATGTAGAATATAGATTAGGACAATCCAGCCTTTTTGCGCGCAACGAAGGTCCGAAAGTTGCCCTTAGTCGGATTTTTTCGAATGCAAAATGGTTTGATGTCATGCGCGCAAACCCAATTGAGTGCCGTATGAAGAAACGTTGTGAAATCTTGGCTGATTTCTCCTGCGTTCCTTGGACGAATAGGGGGGCTACAAAACTGGCTAAAGAGTCCAATGATGAGCTATCAGCAATGGATATTCCAACGCTGATTTATAATATCGCGGAAGATCTGAGCGATCTTATCCATGTTGCAAACCACTTAAAGTACCTGATACCAAACTCCGTACGCAAATTCATACCCTACGGCGTAAGGTTCATGCTAAGGGAATGACCAGATCGGGTTAATAGCTATTGGATGCTTATTTAAGCGCCCTACCCTAGCGATTTCAATTTAAAATCAAAGTCTACCATGTAAAACGGGTCTTCGATATGAAAAAGCTGACTTTTTCATCGTCTGTTAGTTTCCGGTTGAACGCAAAAGCCAAGGAGCTGGGCACCCTAAATTTAGTATCTTTATTGATGCATTGATCAAGCGAATCGAAGATTCCTGTAAACGTTTCTTCTCAACCTCCAGCGCCAACTTGGGCGTGAATATGGTCCGGGCGCCAGCAATGACGGCTTTTCTGGGTTGGATTTTAAGGGTCCGGCCATATCGCGGTGCGGGAACAAGCGCAGCAAGTTTTCAAACCAACGCACCTAAAGAGCAATAAGTAGGGTAACATGTGCCCATTCAATTTTCGCAACATTACCCGAATTTGAATTAGGCATAAGGTCCTTTTTAGCCTCAGCTGACGTTAAAAAGATGATTCGCACAGGATTACTATTGGTGCTATCTAGGCCCAAATGAAATACCTAATACAGTTCTTTTAACTTCTCATCAAGAACAGGTATGTCTCTGAAAAGATGAAAAGAACGTGCTTTTCTAAACAACAAATTCATGCTGTCATCGTCTAAAAACTGAAGACGTTTTTATGCCTTGTGCACGTTGGCTTGAGCTTGTTCTACAATATCCATTAAGATTACTTCTCATCTTCAATTGTGTTGGTTAGAACGCCAATGCCATCAACTTCGATCTCAATAATATCACCAGGTTTCATGAAGACGGGCGGTGTACGCGCATACCCAACTCCAGCTGGTGTCCCAGATACAATAATATCGCCGGGTTCCAGCGTCATGCATTCGGTTAAGCGATAGAGCAGGTTATGAATTGTAAACACTAAATCATCGGTATTTGCATCCTGCATGATTTGACCATTAAGGCGGCTTTGAATTCGAAGTCCTTTGGCTCCTTCAGGAACTTCATCAGATGTGACGATTTCTGGGCCAAATGGGCCTGTGTTATCGAAGTTTTTACCGACGGTCCATTGTGATGATTTACGTTGATAATCGCGCAATGTACCTTCATTAAATAAAGAGTATCCGGCAATATAAGCTCCTGCATCGGCTTCAGCGACATGTTTTGCCAACTTACCAATAACAACAACAAGCTCAGCTTCAAAATCAAGTTTATCAGAGCACTTTGGTCGAATGATAGGCTCACCTTGAGCAATCAATGTGGTTGATCCCCGGTAAAAAACTTCTGGGTAGGTTGGTGTTTCTGAACCCCCTTCTGCTGCATGCGCTGCATAGTTACGGCCAATACAGACGATTTTTCCCGGACGCGCGATGGGTACCAGTAATTTTACCGAACTCATATCAACTTTTGCATCTTCGGCAGCATTATCTGCAGCAGCCTTTGCTTTAGCTAGCGCACTCTCACCACTTTCAAGAAGCCCAATCATGTCACCAGGCAAGTCAGGTGCTGCCTTACTTAGATCAATAACTTTATCGCCTAAGCGCACACCAATAACTGGACCAGATTGACCTTGAAATGTAACTAATCGCATATCTTTTTTCCTTTGCTAAAATCGTAAGCATATCTGAGGTGAATTTTGCTTAAAATCATTATATTTAGAAAATTCCAAATTTTTATCTACTAGTCTGTAAGATCATTGCAATAACTACACGGATATTTATTTGAAACAATGGTTTCATGGTTAAGGGAGTAAAAATGGCTGGGGAAGGATTATCTTCTAAAGAAAAAGTTGCAGATGATAACGAAAAAGTTAGGTCAAGAGCAGGAATGGTTATACTGCGTGCCAATTCTGTTGAGCATGCCCGTGAAATTGCAGCCAAAGAACCAATGCACGTTGCCGGTGCCCGGACATTCCAGGTGCGCCCATGGCTTATGAACGATGGATGAATCACCGTTCGGGTGACGTATTCTGATGGCGGGCGAAAGGTAAACTTACGCCTTTAGGCGTGATTATAGATATACGATCTCGGGTTAGGACCCTAGACGTCTAAGTATAATGCTGACAAAATTAAATGTGACACTACGGTCTCTGATTATTTTGGTTTTCTGTAATTACTTAGGATGCAACATGAAGCCCCTTGACGAAATTCCAGTTGCGACTGCTGATCCTCAGACTTTGGCCATTTATCAACGATTGATGATCGCTGCCGGATCGGGATCGCCGGCGCTCATTTTTCGTCATATGGCGGTTACTCCAGGGTTATTGGATTGGGTTTGGCAGGCCGTGGGTGATGATGTGGAAACCGGGTGGGTGCGTGACGCCGTATGGGACATTTTTGCTGCCACCCGACCCGTACACATTGACCCGATCACCCCATCAGTCCTGACCGAAACCGGTATCGACGCTGACGCTCGCAGTGTGATTGGTGACATGCTGATCAGCTATAACCGCATGAACCCGCTGAATTTGATCCTGACTGGCGCTGTCCGGATGTTGATCTCGGGTGCGAGCTTGCCGAAAACGGCCCGGGGAGCTCCAAAACAGGTTTCATCGCCGCCACCTGCACCAACGCAATTACCGCCGCCACCTAAGATTTCTGAACTTGAACCCGCATTGCAGAACGCCATTAGAAGGCTTTGTAAAACTCTTCCTGATGTCGGTGGCGAGGTCACTTCGACACTGTACCGCCATTTTGCAATATGGCCCCGGTTCATGATGGACGTCGCCCATCGATTGACAGTTCAACTGGATGAACTTGACCGGGCAACCCATGCCATGAACGTAGCTTGTGAACCTTTGATCCTTGAATTGGCACAACGGGCCAAGGCACGCTTGGTCGATCCACCGCCAACAACCGATCTTTCTGGGTTGATCACGGTCTTGGACGGCTTCGGATATGTCATCCCGCATCTTGTTGTGGTTGGCAGTGCCGTCGATGCTGCTTTGCTGGAATAGCGAATACGAGAGTTTTGTTCCCATATAAATTGCTTTTTGCTTATAGTTCGTTTCTGTTCGTTTGTGTTTATTTACAGAGTATCTGTATATTTTGATATTTGTTGCATATTATATCATTACCTGATGCTTTGAAGGCTGTGCATGTTAAGTAAAGGTGATGCCGTAACTGTAAATGATATTTAAAAACTTAATATTCTGGTTCTCGAAAAATACCTGCTTGTCTGAAAATTGTTAACTATGTGTTCCGCGAATTTGGTGTCCCCACCTTACAAAGCACCCCTGACCCTGATATAGATTGGAATTATAGCTTAGATGGAATGGCCTTTTTGTGGCGTGTGCGCCAATCACCAAATACCCCAACCCATTTATCCCGGTTATTGTATTGACGGCGAATACGGGAATAAAACATGTTTGCGAAGCCCGCGATACGGGAATGGGGGAGTTTTTAGCCAAACCCCTTTCAGCGCGCATGCTTTATTAGCGTATTGTTAGTATTTTGGAACACCATCGGACCTTTATTAGTGCATCTCAATTTTGTGGCCCCGACAGACAGCGGCAGCGGCCTATGTTTATGCTAGCGGACTGACGACAAAACAACGTCGCTTAAGCGGGTTCTAATTTCCGTTTTGCTAGATTATCTAAAATGGGGCAATCGGGGCGATCATCGCCATGGCAGCGTTCCGTTAAATCGATCAATGTGGATCGTAAGCCCTGCAATTGTGCAATTTGTGTATCGACATCTTGAATATGCGATAAGGCTAATGCCTTCACGGATGCGCTGGTTCTGTTGCGATCATACCAAAGCGTTAGCAATTCACCGACCTTTTTGACTGAAAACCCAAGTGATCGGGAACGCTGGATAAACCTGAGTATATCAGCATCACGATCCGAATAAGACCGGTAGCCATTTTCGTGCCGATCAGCCTTTTGAATAAGCCCTATACTTTCATAATATCGAATAGTTTTTGAAGTAACGCCTGTTTGTTCTGATAAAGTGCCTATTTTCATGAAGACCCCCCTTTTCCTTTCCAGCGCTTTAACAGCAATGAGTTTAAGACAACGGAAACACTGCTCATCGCCATTGCTGCGCCCGCAATCACCGGGCTTAAAACCCCCATAACAGCTAAGGGTATGGCAACCACATTGTATACGAAGGCCCAAAATAGGTTTTGTTTAATTTTACCATATGTGGCGCGTGATACGTCCACAGCATCAACAGTCAGAATTGGATCTGCACGCATTAGTGTGATTCCAGCCGTTTCTATAGCAACATCGGTGCCGCTGCCCATTGCAATGCCCAAATCAGCTGTCGCCAATGCGGGGGCATCGTTTACCCCATCACCAACCATGGCTACGTTATAGCTGTCAGCTTTTAATTGCGTGATGATGGCTGCTTTTTCTTTAGGCAAAACTTCTGCTATGATCCGCGAAATTCCAATCTCAGCTCCCACTTTTTGCGCAGCAGAAGTATTGTCGCCGCTGAGCAAAACCGTTTCCATACCCTGGGATTTAAGTTGCGTTATTGTTTGGATGGCGGATGGACGAAGGGCGTCACCAATAGCAATAACGCCAATAGCTTTTTTGGACGATGCATCGCCGACCCAAATTAGGGTATTTCCATCATTCTCGAAGCTGTCAGCATGGTTTTCCATAGAAAGCGTCATTATTTCACTCTCATGCATCAAGCGACGGCTA
>CALJEW010000186.1 GCA_938074585.1 uncultured Rhodospirillales bacterium
CTTAAATACCACGTAGCAATACTGCATGGTTTTCAAGTGGTAATAAAATCAACCACCATAAAAAACGTTATCGCCTAATTCTTTCATTTCTAAAATCGCTTTATCAGCACGACCTTTAGGTTGTTTCGACACATTGGTGTAAATCATTTCACCAATAACAACATAATGATCACCAAGTTCAAGAATCTGAGCCATTTTATATTCCACATGCGTAGGCACGTTGTCTAAAACAGGTGCACCGTTAAAACCTTCTTAAAACAGCTCACCAGAAACCAAATTCCCCTCAACAGTCGATGGTTTAGAGAAACCAAACGCTAGTCCCTGTTGACCCTTACAATGCATGTTCAATGTGAAATTCCAATTTTACTCAACTGATGCATAGCTATAACAGTCGGGTTTCAATACAACAGCAATGAGCGGAGATTCAAACGGTGTTTGAGTAAACCAGTTAACTGTTGCGGCAATAAGACCTTCATCGCCGTTTACTGTCAGTACATAATTCAGTGTGGGAACATTCGTACCCCTTTTTTTAAATATCTGCATCCATTTTGTTTTTCCTTTAGTCGTCTGTTAATTTGAAAATTCTGGAAATAGTTTAGATAACCCCTCGCGTGAGGCTTCCGATACACCGCGTTCTGTGATCAGCCCTGTCACCAATCTGCGGGGCGTTACATCAAATGCATAGTTTGCAGTCTTCGCTCCATCTGGAACAATGCTCACATCCATCACTTCACCATTAGATGCGCGCCCGGTCATTGCAGTTATTTCCATGGTATCGCGCTGTTCAATAGGAATGTCTTTAACCCCGTCATCAATCGTCCAATCGATGGTCGGGCTTGGCAGCCCCACATAAAACGGTACATCGTTATCATGTGCTGCCAAGGCTTTTAAATACGTACCAATTTTATTACATACATCTCCCGACGCAGCCGTCCGGTCCGTACCAACAATGCACAGATCAACCATGCCATGCTGCATAATGTGACCACCTGCATTATCAACAATAATAGTATTGGGCACGCCATGCTGACCCAGCTCCCATGCGGTTAAGCTGGCCCCTTGGTTACGGGGGCGTGTTTCATCAACCCACACATGAACAGGAATTCCGACATTATGCGCTTTATAAATAGGGGCCAAGGCGGTGCCCCAATCAACCGTAGCTAACCAGCCAGCATTGCAATGGGTCAACACATTAACACCACCTTGTTCTAACGATGGTTTGCCCTTTTTAAACCACGCCGCTTCAATCAATTCTTTGCCATAATCACCAATGCTCGAACACATTTCTACATCCGCATCAGCAATTTCAAGTGCCCGCTTATAAGCAGCATTCCGGCGTTGGTCTGCGGGTAGCGGCTCTAGTAACGAATTCAAATCATCCAACGCCCAGCGCAAATTGACGGCCGTGGGTCTGGTTTCATATAACCGGTCATAGGCATTTTCAAGCCCGGCATCCGATGCATCCCCATGCATAGCTAACGCCATACCATAGGCTGCCGTCGCTCCAATAAGGGGCGCGCCCCGAACCCACATATCACGGATCGCGGTGCAGACTTCGGATAGGTTTTGTAATCGTATAACAACAAAGTCATGAGGTAATTTAGTTTGATCAATAATTTCAATAGCCCACGCGTTTTCGCTCAACCAAATGGTCCGATACGGTGTTCCTTTAACTTTCATACTAACAACCTTTTTTCAAATAAATTTGATTGAAACTGACATCAAAACCAGCGCCGTACACAGCTTTTGTATTCCCTATACGTATCACCAAAATAAGTTTCCATCAGCTGTTCTTCATAATCAATGAAACATTTTCTGATCCACATGATAAACAACGGCACAACAACAAAGGGAGCAATCTTCCCCAAGATAACACCAACACTAATGAGCCCAATCACCATGGCTAAATACATAGGATTGCGCGAGAATTTGAACGGGCCGGACATAACGAGATCTGTGGTTTTAGTGAATGGACGAACACTCGTTCCGACGTGATCGAACTGGCGTTTAGCATACATAGCGAGCCCCAATGCAGCGACAAACAAACCCCATCCCCCATGAGAATACGGGGCCTTAAACAATTCTGATCCTGGTATAAAATACCAAGCACTGACCATCGCAATAATTCCAACTAACATACCAACTGGCAGCATAAAGCGCGACGTTCCAGCGAGGATATTTGGTATTTGTGTGGCCAATTTTGTCCGCTACCACAAAACCCGGCCAGCAACCGCGTCCAGTCTTTTTTTCATTTCAGGGTCGCGGGCGTCAGGCGATGTAATCAACGCCATTTCGAGGGCGGTTTGGCATCCAACATGGCAGGTTTCCAACCGATCACTCAACTTAGGCGCAGTGGTTTTAACCAAGGCCCGGCCTTTGTCTGCATTGTCCATTAGCACTGCAATGATTGCTTCAACCGTCACGTCATCGTGGTCGGGGTGCCAACAATCGAAATCAGTGACCATAGCAACGGTGGCGTAACACATTTCAGCTTCACGAGCGAGCTTGGCTTCTGGCATATTGGTCATGCCTATCACATCGCAATCCCACGACCGATACAAATTAGATTCAGCTTTGGTTGAAAATTGTGGGCCTTCCATGGCCAAATACGTACCACCCCGCTGGTATGGAATATCTAACTCTATAACCGCATCTTCAATGGCATCGCCTAAGCGCGAGCACACGGGATCGCCAAGGGCGACGTGAGCAACCAATCCGGTTCGAAAAAAGCTTTTTTCACGCGCAAACGTCCGATCAATGAATTGGTCGCAAATCACAAACGTTCCCGGAGGCAAACCCTCTTTTAACGATCCACAAGCCGAAACAGAGATAATTTCTGTCACCCCAGCGCGCTTTAAACAATCGATATTGGCTCGATAATTCAGCTCGGATGGAGGAATTCGGTGCCCCCGGCCATGGCGGGGTAGAAACACCATTTGTTGACTATTTAATTCACCAAAAAACAACTCATCTGAAGGCTCGCCAAAGGGCGACGTTACTTTTTCCCATCGGGTATTTTCTAATCCATCAATTTCGTAAACGCCACTGCCGCCAATCACGCCAATGACCGGTGGGGTCCCAACTTCACTCATATTCTAATCCTACTTACATATTATCGAATAAACGTATGGTCCGCATGCCTGCAATATTAGCGGCGCGAGGGTCAAACGATTCACGCATATCGCAGTGGAACCCATGATCTGCTTCGTAAATATTGACGGCTACATCTGGGTGTGAATTAGCAATCACATCTACGTCGTCTAAGGAGATTGAATGATCGCGTTCGCCGAAATGCAGAATGGTTGGACATTTGGGTTTCTCGTCAATGAAATCAATAATGCCGCCCCCGTAATAACCCGCTGCCGCCTGAATGTTCATCCGGCAGGCTGCTAACCAGACAACAAAACCACCCCAGCAAAATCCAGTAACAGCCACTTTTCCCATATCAGAAACAGCAGCATAAGCCGCATCCATATCCGCCATAACTCCATTTAAGTTTTCATTAGCACCTGCTTTAAAGTCGCGGCCTCGGGCTATATCATCTGGCTCGTACCCAGTTTCAAAATCGCGCTCTTGGCGATCATACAGGGCGGGGGCAATAGTTTTGTAACCTAATGCAGCATAACGCCCAGCAACGTCGCGAATATGGACATTGACGCCAAAAATCTCCTGTACAACTATAACGCTGCCCTTACATTCACCTTCTGCTTCACACAAATAAGCGCCCAATTTATGCCCGTCAGATGCTGTTAACGTAATATCTTGTCCCATAACTTATCCTCCCGATTTAAGTGGTACCAATATATTAGGACGGGTTGAGGGCCAAATAAAGGGGGGAGGGCGCAAAAGCATATAGTAATAAAATACGGATACACAGACAACCCTAGCGAGAGCACTTAGAATTACATTAAATGTTTGAATTCTATCAATAAGGCCAAAGATGATTAAACTGTTCCTATTAAACTCTATATCACTCAATATTATCACCCTTGTCTTGTTTATCTGCCTGCAACACGATCCCAGTTGTAGTTCTAAGAGTAGAATCAAAAGCTCCCGCTGGAATTGCCAATCATAATGAACTTGCGCTTATGTAGTTCGATCGGATTACAATTAAAATCAAACGAGACG
>CALJEW010000187.1 GCA_938074585.1 uncultured Rhodospirillales bacterium
GCATGAGGTGGCATTTCAAAGCCCCTAAACTCAACAATACCTAAACGACCTGCCGCAGAATCAGGCGAATATAACTTATCAATGCAAAACTCTGCACGATGCGTATTACCCGTTAAATCAACTAACAAATTACGCAATAGACGATCCACTAACCAAGGATTGGGCGCATCAGCTTCTGGCATTTGCGCAAACGCGATTTCTAATTCATAGAGTAACTCATCTCGCGCTTCATCAACACGTGGGGCTTGGCTCGTAGGACCAATAAATTGCCCTGAAAATAAATATGATAAGCCCGGATGATGCTGCCAAAACGTAATAAAGCTGCGCAATACATCTGGACGCAGTAAGAATGGAGACTCAGCGACGGTTGCCCCACCCAATGTCACATGATTACCACCACCAGTACCGGTATGACGACCATCAACACAGTATTTCTCTGTGCCTAAACGGGTTGCTTTAGCCAACCCATAGAGCGTCGTTGTGTTATGTTTTAAATCTTTCCACGATGTCACTGGGTGGACGTTGACTTCAATGACACCCGGATCCGGGGTAACTGCAAATTTTTGTAAACGCGGATCATTCGGTGGCGTATACCCTTCAATAACGACAGGTATGTTCAGAGCTTCCGCTGTTGCTTCTATTTCTTTAAGCAAATGCAAATAATGCTCTAAATGAGACATGGGCGGCATAAAGATATACAGCGTGCCTTTGCGCGTTTCAATTGACAAGGCGGTTTTAATTATTTCTTTAGTGCTATAACCTGGCTGCAATGGCGTTTCGGATAAGGTATTAGGGATCGCAACGGGATCACGCTCGAGCATTGGCGCATCAATAGTCAAACTCGCTAATGGCAAGCGATACCCTAACGGAGAATCACCAGGGATCAAGTAACAGCGTTGACGTTTAAACTTCCATTCATTGGTCACAAAACACGAACGTTTATCATCAAAACTTAGGGGTAACACAAATCCTGTCGGCTGGGTAATGCCTTCACCCAAACGCGCCAAAAACCCTTCACGCGACATGGCATCAACCATATCGGCGTCTTTGGGATGTGCATCAATCGGCAAACTGCCTTCTTGCCACATATAGTAAACATAATCTTCATAGGCAGTGTGCATGCACTCACTGGGCACTTGGATACGATCAAGTAAATGCGTCATAAATGCTTGCGCATCAGTATAATCAAATTGATAGGTTTGATTAATATCGGCAAGCAATGCTTGGTTGTGCCATAACGGCTCACCATCAGGACGCCAATAACACCCATATTGCCAACGCGGTAAAGGTTCACCAGGATACCATTTGCCTTGGGCATAATGAGTCAGTGGTGCTGGAGCGAATTCTTTTTTCATTTTTAAAAACAATTCATGTGCCAAACGACGCTTGTCCGCGCCATCAGCTGCGGTGTTCCACTGTTCAGACTCCATATCATCAAGAGAAATAAAAGTCGGTTCCCCCCCCATCGTCAGCTTGATATTTTCGTCGGCTAGCGCCGCATCGACTTTTGATCCTAAGTCATCAATCGCGGCCCATTGTCCTTGGGTATAAGGCTTAGTGACGCGTGGGGTTTCATTAATACGTGTGACTTTATTATAAAAATCAAACGTCACTTCACACTTATCAATCCCGCCCGTAACGGGTGCAGCAGTTTCGGGCTCTGGCGTACACGCTAACGGAATATGCCCTTCACCAGCAAATAATCCAGAGGTCGGATCAAGTCCAATCCAGCCGGCACCAGGAACATAGACTTCGCACCATGCATGTAAATCTGTAAAGTCTTCAGCAGGTCCACTTGGCCCATCTAGGGATTGTTCATCTGCCGATAATTGAATTAAATAACCTGATACAAAACGCGCAGCTAAGCCAATATGACGAAACGCCTCAACTAACAACCACGCAGAATCGCGGCACGAACCGGTTTTAAGCGTTAAGGTTTCGGTTGCACTTTGAACACCTGGTTCCATACGGATTGTATAACCAACATAGTTAGCGATATATTGATTAAACGCCACCAAAAAATCAACCGTCCGCAATGGTTTCTTAGGTAAAACAGGCTCAATGAAATCCAGTAATAACCGATTGGGTTCCCCTTTTAACAGATAAGTCTGCACTTCATGATTGGTCGCATCATCGTATTTAAAAGGATAATTATCAGCATATTCTTCGAGGAAAAAATCAAACGGGTTAATGACATTCATCTTAGCGACGAGATCAACCGTAAAACTAAATGATTTCGTTTGTTCTGGAAACACCACCCGCGCTAAATAATTACCGTAAGCATCTTGCTGCCAATTGATAAAATGATTTTCAGGGGTGATTTTGAGGCTGTAGCTTTCGATACTTGTTCGACAGTGTGCAGCCGGCTTGAGACGAAAAATATGTGGGCTCATCGAAATCGGTTTATCGTATTGATAAGCGGTATGATGAGTAAGACCTACAGTAACTGTCATAAAATGCATCCATTCATTGTGAATTATTAAAATCTAATAACTTTTAAAAAATTGTTTTTGTAAAAATCACTCAACAAATGTTAAATAATTATTACAAAAACAACGATTTACGGTATTCCTTACCTCTTATTATTGATATTAGCACAAGCAATAGCGCAAAGACCATACATCTTTTATCAAAAATATAGCCTATAATTGTTATATGAATGTTAATTTATTGTTGTTTATTTTGTTTTTTACTTTTGGTCTTAGTGGTTGTGACTCGACTCGCGTTCGTGTGCTAGAAAATTCATCCGCAACTCCCTACCCACAGTGGCATGACAACCATTTTCAACTCACGAATATTGCCGTTCCAGATCAGGCATCGATATTTTGGTTAGATGACGAGGCTGTGCAATTTGCTAAAAAAACGGCAAACAATACTAAATCGATAAACACACAGATCCGTGCACTGAGTCATGGTATTTTAAATCGTACCGGACTCAACCTACTTTACGCCGCAGACGCCAACACTAACGCCAACACCACGTTTTTAAACCGTTCGGCAAACTGTTTATCATTAACGATTATGACTTACGCGCTAGCTGAAAAAGCCGGATTTAG
>CALJEW010000188.1 GCA_938074585.1 uncultured Rhodospirillales bacterium
TTGCTGATGCGGCATATGGGCAGGTATTATTGGCAGCGGTCATTTAGATGAAGTGTCAGGAAAACGATTTAAAAATATTTCGAGTTTGGCTTTTGGAGGGCTGGATTGAAAAACGGCATATTTTGGCTGCTTGCTTGGGGATTAAATTGCAATCTTTTGGTCACACATCTTTGGGCACCCAGTAAGCCATTGAAACGTTACTTTTTAATTATGAAAACAAGGATCAAATCAGATGAATAACGAAAAAACATTTTCCATTGCGGTTATGCCAGGTGATGGCATTGGCACCGAAATTATGACCCCTTGTCTAGAGGTGATGGCGGCGGCTATTGAGTGTATTGGAGGAGTTCAAATGGATTTTAAAACCATTGAAGCGGGGGCCAAATGCTATACAAAAAACGGCGATGCCTTTCCACAAGAATCGAAAGACGTAGCTTTGACCGCCGATGCTATTTTATTGGGGGCCATGGGCTTGCCAACGGTTCGTTACCCTAATGGAACAGAAATCGCACCGCAATTAGATCTACGCTTTGATTTGGGACTTTATGCCGGCGTACGCCCGTTCCGCGCCGTGCCGGGTATCCCAAGCCCGTTATCGGACCCACGTGCTAAAGACATTGATTTTGTTCTCATTCGTGAATCGACGGAAGGCCTCTTTGCATCACACGGCAAAGGCACGGTTGAGAATGATGAGGTTGCCACTGAAACATTGGTCATCACCCGCGATGTTTCCGAACGTTTGTTTGATTTTTCGTTCGATCTTGCTCGGCAACGTAAATCAAAAGGCTCAATGGGAAAAGTTAGTTGCATCGATAAAGCCAACGTCTTTATGGCGTTTGCATTTTTCCGCAAAATCTTTGATGAACGCGCTACCCTAAATACCGATATTGATACTGAACGCGCTTATATTGATGCAACGGCGCTGAATATGGTCCGTAACCCATTAGACTTTGATGTGATGGTGACTGAAAATATGTTTGGCGATATTCTGTCTGATTTGGGTGCGGCTTTGGTTGGTGGTATGGGCATGGCACCATCGGCTGATATTGGCGATAAACATGCAGTATTCCAACCGTGTCACGGCAGCGCGCCGGATATTATGGGAACTGGTCAAGCCAATCCGACGGCAATGTTTATGTCAGGTGCTATGATGCTTGATTGGTTGGGCACCAAGCATAATGTTAGCGAATGCAACCGTGCCGCAGAGTTGTTGAACGCGGCTATTGATTACGCCTATGAAGGGGGTGAATTAATGCCCCATGAATTGGGTGGGCAATCAGGAACCACGCCGATTGCGGAGCGGGTGCTGGCAGCATTTGATAAGATTGAAGCGGCTTAAGTTTCAGGCCGACCAGTGGAGAGATCGTAATCTTTGAAGACCTCAGCAACACGAATTCGGTAGTCTTTGAAAATCCCCCCACGGCCTTCCGATTGGGCGGCTGCGTGGGCAGGTTTGTTGTACCATTGATTAACCGCAACTTGGTCGCGCCAATAGGAAAGGGATACAAACTTTCCTTCAGTGGCCAAGCTTTCAAACCGCTCTATTGATATGAACCCATCTATTTCAGCCAGTTGTTCGTGCAACTGTACGGCCAAGTCGAAGTATCGGTCCTTTTTTTCTTCATATATCACAACTTCAAATATAACAACGATCATCAGTGCTTCCTTGGGTGTGGTCTCCTGATGAGTTAGAGTGACATATATTGCTTTCAAATGATAGGAGATCTGCACTATGCCGTATAGCGTGTTTGAGCTTTTTAAAGTCGGAATTGGCCCGTCAAGCTCACACACTGTAGGCCCTATGGTCGCCGCCCGATCTTTTATTGAAGCCATTGATCGGCTCGGGGTCCTGGTTGATGTCAGACGTATTGAAGCTAGGCTTTACGGCTCGTTGGCGTTCACTGGCATCGGGCACGGATCTGACAATGCAATTTTACTGGGGTTAAGTGGTGAAAACCCAGACTTTATAGAACCTAATCAAGTGGTTCAAATTGTTTCTAATATTGATCAAAGTAAGGCAATAAAGTTGGGTGGAACCCATTCCGTTCCTTTTAACCGTGAATCTGATTTGGTTTTTGATTATGGAAAACCTTTAGTGGGTCATTCCAATGGCATGTGGTTCATCGCCTTTGGTGGGGATGGAAAGGCGATTTTGGATCAGGTTTATTATTCGGTTGGGGGTGGGTTTATTTCGACGGAGCAGGAGCTTGAAAATCAACAAGGTGCGCGCGAATTAATGCAAGATACCCCGCATAATTTTAAAACCTCTGTTCAAATGCTTGAAATGGGTGCTGCGTCCGGTTTGACCATTTCTGAAATGATGTTGAAAAATGAAGCGTCGTTTCAGTCTGAAGACGATGTGTTGGCCGGAATTGATCATATTTGGACCGTTATGTATAGCTGCATGGAGCGGGGGTTGATTGCCGAAGGGCATTTGCCGGGGGGACTCAATGTGCGCCGACGCGCCAAACACATTCATAATGAATTGCTTGAAAATAGGGTTTCGAATGCAAAGTTACCTCATGAATGTATGGATTGGATTAGCCTTTATGCTATAGCCGTCAACGAAGAAAATGCATCTGGCGGGCGGATAGTAACCGCACCGACCAATGGTGCGGCGGGGGTTATACCTGCCGTTATTCGATATTATTTAGAATTTTGTCCCGGTGCAGATCAGCAAGGTGTCAGAACGGTTTTGTTGGCGGCAGCTGCAATCGGGTCATTAATTAAATCGAATGCATCTATTTCAGGAGCAGAAGCCGGATGCCAGGGAGAAGTTGGGTCCGCATCTGCGATGGCGGCGGCGGGGCTTTGTTCTGCTTTTGGTGGCACCAATGCGCAAGTTGAAAATGCAGCTGAAATAGCCTTGGAACATCACTTGGGTATGACATGCGACCCGGTTGGCGGATTAGTGCAAATACCGTGCATTGAACGCAACGCCATGGGGGCTGTAAAAGCCATTAATGCCGCTTCTTTGGCCTTGAAAGGTGATGGAATTCATTTCGTATCTTTAGACGCTGTTGTAGAAACCATGCGCCAAACGGGCGAAGATATGCAAAGTAAATACAAAGAAACAAGCCAGGGTGGCTTAGCGGTAAACGTTGTAGAGTGCTAATGTCATTTTATTGTATTCGTATTTATTTAGGGATTAATACCTTCTATTGGTGCCGCCTCGCGGCTTGAATGATCTATGATCGCATAATTAGGATTTATACGAATTATATAGGTTGGATGAATGG
>CALJEW010000189.1 GCA_938074585.1 uncultured Rhodospirillales bacterium
ATATGTCACTTAGAATCAATGATCAAGCCCCAAATTTTTCAGTGGAAACTACCGATGGTAAAATTGATTTCCATAATTGGTTGGGTGATAGCTGGGGAATACTGTTTTCTCACCCTAAAGATTACACTCCTGTTTGTACTACAGAGCTAGGATACGTCGCAAAATTAAAACCAGAATTTGAAAAGCGGAATTGCAAAGTTATTGGATTAAGTATAGACCCTATTGAAAATCATGCTGGCTGGGCAAATGACATTGAAGAGACCCAAGGCACTAAAGTTAACTTTCCTATGATTGCCGATACCGATTTAAATGTTTCTCTTCTCTATAATATGTTCCCTGCCAATGAAGATGCGAGTATGGAAAATAGAACCGCAATGACCAATGCAACGGTTCGAACTGTTTTTGTCATTGGGCCTGATAAAAACATAAAATTGATGATGAGTTATCCAATGACCACAGGTCGTAATTTTGATGAAATTTTGCGAGTACTTGATTCTATGCAATTAACGGCAAAACATAAAGTCGCAACACCGGTGAATTGGCAAAACGGGGACGACGTAATTATCGTACCTGCCGTTACTGATGAGATGGCAAAAGAAAAATATCCCAATGGATGGGAAACACTTAAACCTTACTTGCGCGTTGTAAAACAACCCGAATAGGCAAATTGGTATGTTGGGCAAATCTCTCATCTTTGAGCTTTGCCCAACACTTTTCCCAATAGGGCTATGCCTATAGCTTAGGTCATGAAATCAATAAATACCCGAACTCGGGGCGGTAAAAAAACGTGTCCAGATAAAAGATGTACAACGTATGTGATAAGGCGACGTGATTTTGCTAAACCAGCTGTTCGTGATAGCGGCTGCGGACCGTTTGAAAAGCTGTATAAAATACTCATAGACATGTCTACTTTGTTTCAAAACCGGACCTTTTTGACCGTATGAATTAAGGTCCGCTTTACCCAACTTAGCGGAAATTATTCACCTTTCATGCTGGTAAAAGGACTAATTTAGCCATTGGGCTTAATGCCGATTATCTTTTCTACAGCAACAGTCATTGTCGTTTGATCTATCCTATCCGATGGAGGCGACCCATCATGACATCAGCAAATTTCGACTTTGAGAAAACCTACATCGGGATGCAGGACGTTATCCCCGGCACCGAACGGCCAGCTAAGCCGAAACGGCGCATATACAATACCGATGGTTATTGGCTTGTCCTGCCGGGGGCCGAGCGTATATCAACATCAGAGTATCTGGCACGGCTGGCTGGAAAGCCACTAATGGCAAGACGTGGTCAGATTGGACTGCGTGGGATGGAGCTGATTGGTTGATTATGCTTGTATGCTTGAAATCGCAGGCCGTGGGTTGACTAAAATTTCTGAATAGCGAAACTTCCCCTAAAAATGCAGAGCCTTAGGACTCTTTCTCATACTACCCATGATAACACATTTCATGTGTTATCTAGGACAGCCCCGTATTTATTTTGGTCAACACCTTAGGCGACAAAAAAACAGTTTACTTATTACGTTGGCATCTCTCAGAACAGTATATAATGTCATCCCGAACCTTTATAGCGACTTCGACACTAATAATTCTCGCCAATGTGTGGTGAACTGATTGGACAGCATTTTCATGATCATGTAACAAGTGCGTGATTCTGGTATCTGACCGTAGCTGACAGAACCCGGGCCGGACTTGTTGTTTGATCTGTCCATAGTATGCATGAGCTTTCCACGTTGAGGATTTCTTTTTGTGAACAGACTTCTTGGTGTTTGGTCTTTTGGGTATATGCCCAACAAAATACTCCAGCCTTCTTATATGGAACGCCGGGGCGATATATCTTGTTCAGGCCATACAAAGCAGCATTCAGGATTGTGCCTTTATCAGATGTTGACCCGTCAAGGTTAACGTTCACTGAGTTTGAGTATTGAGGAAGTTCGGGACGGAAGCGATTACCACTGACAAAGATAGAGATTATAGTGGCAACTAATCCACCTGACCTTGAGTTCTCAGTGGCTCTGTTTGAGAAACAATGGATGCGCTTTTTGATACCACCAAGAGTGTGTATTGTGTTCCAAAGCTCCGTCAAATGCAGAGGGTTTGTTTTTCAGGGGTGATTAACTCTAAACCCTGCCAAGATATACCGTTAAGTTCATCAACTGTACGCAATCCCCCAACGCCCATCATATTGCGAGCAAGGCGTCGTTCCATACGAGATTAATCATGCGTTGTCTGGATGCGTTGCAATAACAGACGGGCTCTCCAGCGAGGACCAACGAACGCCCCAGGCATCTCCTATCTCAGTTTCTGTCAGAATAGCGTTATATTGAGCGAAGTTCGCAGAGCGCGCCTGAACATGACCATATTCAGGCGTTGCCTTCATTTTGAAATATGGCATTCCAAATGAGATTTACAGGGCCTTGGCTTCTTTTTATAGGACAGATCCATCATTGTTTGACAATACAACAGGTGGCTTGCCCTGCAGGTCAGCCTGGAACACCTGTTCACAGAACGCATAAAAGTTATTAAAGCCTTCTTACCCAAATAGGCGGGTCATGAACGATTAATCGTGGCTTAAGTATGCAAGAACATTAAGGGAGCATGAAGTGTATTTTTCATGGTGTCTATGTAGAAAAAACTAAAATCTAAGGCATAGAGCATAAATGAATGCTTCTCCAATCACCTCTGCTCTTTAACTAGCAA
>CALJEW010000190.1 GCA_938074585.1 uncultured Rhodospirillales bacterium
TGGCACTAACTGTGCCCCCTTCGTCACCAGATTCACGCTGCTTCTTGCGATCCGCATGATATTTCAGACCAGTACCAGCTGGTATCAAACGTCCTACAATCACGTTTTCCTTTAATCCACGCAGGTGGTCCCGCTTGCCAGTAACGGCTGCTTCAGTAAGTACCCGCGTCGTTTCTTGGAACGAAGCGGCAGAAATGAAGGAGTGTGTTTGCAAGCTAGCCTTCGTAATACCCTGAAGTACAGGATCACCAGTAGCTGGTTTACCACCTTCTTCAACAGCTTTGTTGTTGATCTTCTCAAATTCTTTCCGATCAACCAACTCACCGATTAACAAGGTTGTGTCCCCACCATAGTTCACTTCAACTTTTTGCAGCATTTGACGAACAATAACTTCAATGTGCTTATCGTTGATTGTAACGCCTTGCAAACGGTAGACATCCTGAATTTCGTTGATCAAGTACTCAGCCAAAGCCTCCACACCCAAAATACGTAGGATGTCGTGAGGTACAGGGTTGCCGTCCATCAACGAATCGCCAATCAAAACATAATCACCCTCCTGAACAGAGATATGCTTTCCTTTCGGGATCAAGTACTCGACAGGTTCAGAATCGCCTTCAGTCGGGACAACAACAATACGACGTTTATTCTTGTAATCCTTACCAAATTCAACACGACCCTCATTTTCAGCGATAATTGCGAAGTCTTTAGGCTTACGTGCTTCAAACAATTCAGCAACCCGTGGCAGACCACCCGTGATATCACGCGTTTTAGCAGATTCTCGAGGAATACGAGCTAAAATATCACCAGCATATACTTTCTGACCAGGAGCCACCGAAAGAACCGCGTCCATTGATAGGAAGTAACGTGCTTCTAGGTCATTTTCCAACATGATGACTTCACCATCTTCGTCACGGATCGTAACCCGTGGCTTAAGGTCAGAACCTTTTGGCTGCTGTTTCCAGTCAATAACCACACGAGTTGAAATACCCGTTGCTTCGTCCATGCGGTCAGTAACAGAAATACCATCAACCAAATCAACAAAACTAGCATAACCTTCTTTTTCGGAAATAACGGGTAAGGTGTATGGATCCCATTCAGCCAGTTTCGTATCGCGTTTAACTTTGGCTTTATCTTTAACCAATAAACGAGCACCGTAAGGAACCCGCTGTCGTGAACGCTCACGCCCTTGATCGTCTAACATCGCTATTTCACCATTACGGCTCATCAAGATTTCAACACCATCAGAGTTTTTGACGGTTTGACAGTTCGTCAGCAAAATTTTGCCGCTGATTGTTGCTTCAATATTTGATTGCTCGGTACCACGCAGAGCCGCTCCACCTATATGGAACGTCCGCATGGTTAGCTGTGTGCCCGGCTCGCCGATCGATTGTGCAGCGATAACACCTACGGCCTCGCCAGCATTTACTTCGGTTCCACGGGCCAAATCACGGCCATAACAAACACCACAAACACCTTCGTCAGTTGTACATGTCAAAACAGATCGAATTTTAAGGCTTTCAATCTCAACCGCATCGATAACAACGCATGTTTCTTCGACGATCAATCCACCAGCAGGCAAAATAACTTCACCTGTTTCAGGGTGTAATATATCCAAGGCCGTACTTCGGCCCAAAATCCGCTCGCTCAAGGGAGAGATAATTTCGCCCCCAGCAACGACTGCTTGAACCGTAAGGCCATCTTCGGTTTTACAATCACGCTCACGGATGATGCAATCTTGTGCAACGTCGACCAAACGACGGGTTAAGTAACCCGAGTTAGCCGTTTTAAGAGCTGTATCGGCCAAGCCTTTACGCGCTCCATGGGTCGAATTGAAGTATTCAAGAACCGTCAAACCTTCTTTAAAGTTTGAAATAATCGGTGTCTCAATGATCTCGCCGTTTGGCTTGGCCATAAGGCCACGCATTCCAGCAAGCTGTTTCATCTGAGCAGCAGAACCACGCGCGCCAGAGTGAGCCATCATGTAGACTGAGTTCATCTGTTTGCCATCTTCCAACTTGGAAATACGGGACATCATTTCATCAGCCACAACATCAGTACAATTCGACCACGCATCAACGGCTTTATTGTACTTTTCGCCTTGCGTAATTAATCCTTCTTGATATTGCTGCTCATACTGTTTGACCAACGCTTCTGTATCAGCAACCAGCTTTTCTTTGGTTTCTGGGATGATCAAGTCATCCTTACCAAACGAAATACCGGCAAGACACGCATGACTAAAGCCGAGGCCCATCATTCGATCGCAGAAAACAACTGTCTCTTTTTGACCGCAGTGACGGTAAATTTCATCAATAACGTTAGTGATTTCTTTTTTTGTTTGCAGGCGGTTAATAATATCAAATGGGATGTTTTTGTTGCGCGGAAGAATATCCGACAAAATCATCCGACCCGGTGTTGTTTGAACACGAATAGCTATCGGATCGCCATTTGCGTCAACCGTATGGTATCGCGCCTGAACTTTGGCTTGTAAACTTACAGCGCCACTATCTAATGCATGTTGAATTTCAGCCGCATCAAGGAACGCCATACCTTCACCCTTTTCGCCGTCACGTTCCATAGTCATGTAATACAGACCCAAAACGATATCCTGAGAAGGAGTGATAATTGGTTTGCCACTTGCTGGGCTTAAGATGTTGTTCGTTGACATCATCAAAACTCGAGCTTCAAGCTGTGCTTCCAATGAAAGCGGTACGTGAACAGCCATTTGATCACCATCAAAAT
>CALJEW010000191.1 GCA_938074585.1 uncultured Rhodospirillales bacterium
GTAAATCCCAACCTTATGATTGCTATGCGGATTTAGATTTTGATATCCCGATAGGTAAAAATGGTGATTGCTATGATCGTTATTTAGTCCGTATTTGGGAAATGCGCGAATCATTGAAGATTATTCATCAGTGCATTGAAAAAATGCCCGGTGGACCGGTTAAGGTTGACAGTAATAAAATTACTCCGCCGTCGCGCGAATCGATGAAATCATCAATGGAAGCGATGATCCATCACTTTAAATTATATACCGAAGGTTATCATGTGCCCGCTGGTGAAACGTACACCGCGGTTGAGGCGCCTAAGGGAGAGTTTTCTGTATTCCTTGTATCGGATGGCACGAACAAGCCTTATCGATGTAAAATTCGGGCCCCAGGATTTGCCCACTTGCAAGCCATGGAGTTTTTATCAAAAGGCCATATGTTAGCAGATGCTGTAGCAAATATTGGGTCCATTGATGTTGTATTTGGTGAGATTGATCGATGAGCAAACAAGCGCAAATGAGTGAACAACCTACATACTTTGATTTCAGTTACGAAAACGCAAAAGCAGCGGAAGCTGTCATTACGAAGTATCCAGAAGGCTGGCAAGCTAGTGCGGTTATGCCGTTGCTGGATTTAGCCCAACGCCAAAACGATGGTTGGTTGCCGCGCGTTGCCATGGATTATGTGGCTGACATGTTAAGCATGCCACGCATTAGGGTTTATGAAGTCGCAACGTTTTATACTATGTATAACCTCAACCCTGTTGGTAAATATCACGTACAAGTTTGCACCAACTTACCTTGTTGGTTGCGCGGCTCAGACGCGATTGTTAGCAGCTGCAAAAGCAGTCTGGGTGTTGAATTTGGCGAAACCACTGAAGATGGGTTGTTCACGCTGAGTGAAGCGGAATGTCTAGGTGCCTGTGTTAATGCACCCATGATGCAAATTAACGACGATTTTTTTGAAGATATAGATAGCGGTTCCACAGAAACTATTTTGAGTGAACTTACTGCGGGTAGCAAACCCAAAACAGGTTCACAAATTAGCCGCGTTTCATGCGAGCCTATAGACGGTTTAACCACTCTTACTCATCAGGCCGAAGCCCGTGCCGTAAAATTGGGAGATGCCTAATGCTTGCAGATAAGGATCGTATCTTTTCGAACATTTATGGTTTAGAAGACCCATTTTTAAAGGGCGCCAAAAAGCGCGGCGATTGGGATGGAACGAAAGCCATTTTAGAGCTTGGTCGTGAAGAGATTGTAGCTCGGGTAAAAGCATCTGGATTACGGGGGCGCGGTGGTGCTGGTTTCTCAACTGGAATGAAATGGTCCTTTATGCCAAAAGAAGTATCGGATCGGCCTCATTATTTGGTGATTAATGCAGACGAAGGCGAGCCCGGAACCTGTAAAGACCGTGAAATCATGCGCCACGACCCACACAATTTGATCGAAGGTGCATTGATTGCATCATTTGCAATGGGTGCAAATGCTGCGTATTGCTATGTTCGGGGTGAATTTTTCCGCGAAACAGAAGCCTTACAAAGGGCTGTTGATGAAGCTTATGCAGCGGGCTTGATTGGCGACAGTGCCTGTAAGTCTGGTTTTAAATTTGATTTCTACATTCACCGGGGCATGGGCTCCTATGTTTGTGGTGAAGAAACCGCGTTGATAGAAAGCTTGGAAGGTAAAAAAGGCCAACCGCGCCTTAAGCCTCCGTTTCCAGCAAATGTCGGGCTTTATGGCGCACCAACAACGGTTAACAATGTTGAGTCGCTCGCGGTAGCTCCAGAAATTTTGCGTCGTGGTCCTGAATGGTTTGCTGGCTTTGGACGTCCGAATAACACAGGGACCAAATTGTTTCTCATTTCCGGTCACGTCAATCAACCGTGTTTAGTTGAGGAAGAAATGAGTATTCCGCTTAAAGAACTAATCGAAAAGCATGCGGGTGGTGTGCGTGGCGGTTGGGATAACCTAAAAGGCGTTATCCCCGGTGGAGCTTCCGTTCCGGTTCTTCCAAAACATTTATGTGAAGACGTATTGATGGATTTCGATTCGTTACGCGAACAACAATCCGGCTTAGGGACTGCGGCAGTTATGGTTATGGACCAATCGACTGACATAGTTCGCGCAATTACACGCCTGTCAGCTTTCTATAAACATGAGAGCTGTGGGCAATGTACACCGTGCCGTGAAGGGACGGGGTGGATGTGGCGAATGATGAAAAAAATGTCTGCTGGTAAAGCTCAGCCCGGTGAGATCGATATGCTAGAAGAAGTGACACGGCAAATCGAAGGACACACAATTTGCGCGTTGGGCGATGCTGCAGCCTGGCCAATTCAAGGTTTAATCCGGCACTTCCGGCCCGAACTCGAAAAACGAATTGCCGAGGTTAAATCCGGCAACTCCCAGGCGGCATGAGGACGACTGCATGGTAAAACTAACCAGTGATGGAAAAGAAGTAGAGGCTGAAAGTGGCATGACTGTCATGCAGGCGTGCGAGCACGCGGGCATTGAAATTCCGCGTTTCTGCTATCACGAACGTCTTTCTATTGCGGGTAATTGCCGCATG
>CALJEW010000192.1 GCA_938074585.1 uncultured Rhodospirillales bacterium
TGCTATTGGTGCAGGAACCAGTATTATTTGGATTAACCCAAATGATGATTTGATTGTAATCGCACGATGGATACACGATGAGAAAATGGCCGAGCTTCTGTCTACAATCGTTCAGGCCCAAAACTAAAGAATAGTAAAATGCTTACATGCTACTATTTATATAAAGTGTATCTAGAAAATATTTGCAGTATGTAATGCAAGAATTCATTCATTGGTAATGTAGCAATCAATGTGCCAAAAACCCGCAAATGGGCCCGTTCCTATGTTGAGGGTAGACTGTCTTCAGAATGTGTGATGTAGACCTGAAAGCAGTGATAAGATTGCTATAATACTTTGTCATGGACTACCAATTTTTATCCTAGGTTATTTTACTTGGGGGCCTATCTTCAGCAACCCTTTATATGTGGAAGTATCTTTGTAATAACTATCAACAAAATTACGGTAAAGGAGGCTTTTCCAAAATGAAAATGAATAAACTTACTGCTCTTTATATTATAGTTGGTGCAACGATGATATTGAATGTGAAGGGAGTAACAGCCCAAAACAATTCTAACCATCAAATGATGCATGATAATGGCCATGGCGCCCACCCCAAGCTCCATACCACTAAATTACCCATTACCAATTCCACTCCCACTCCCACTCAACCAGGCCAAGATGCTTTTGGCGCTATTCAAGAAATCATCAATATGTTAGAGGCAGATTCTGACACAGATTGGTCCAAAGTTGATATTTCTAAATTACGTTCCCATCTGGTTGATATGAACCGAATGGTGATGGGTACGCAGGTAGCCAGAAAAAATATTGAAGGTGGGTTGGAGTTAATTGTTACCGGATCGGCTCAAACTTTGCGGTCAATACACGATATGTTGCCTGCTCATGCGCCAATGATTAATGGTCTAAATGGCTGGTCTGCTAAGGTTAAAGTTACGCCCAATGGAGCAATATTGACTGTAACGGCAAAATCAGATGAAGAAATTTTACATATAAGAGGGCTTGGGTTTTATGGCTTAATGGCTTCAGGCAGTCATCACCAAGCCCATCATATTAGCTTGGCTCGGGGGGTAAACGTGCACCTCAAGCAGTAATCTTCAGTGACAACAGTCCAGTAGAATTGTTTATATCAAGCCTATGGGAACACATGTTTAATATATACCCCCCTTTTTATTTCTTTAAATTATGTCCAAACTAAATGTCATTTGGACTTACTCCTTTGATCATGACGTCTGCGAATTTGTACGGGCCAGCGACTTTTAATATAAGCAAGAACGGCCCAAATTTGATTATCTGATAATGTCCCTTCAAATCCTGGCATATTACTTTTAAAACCACTTGGTGCAATTTTTTGCCCGCCTAACTTAGTATATTTAAAATTCACTTGATCTGAGTGATGCCAAGTGTGCCCAGTTTCATCGTGTGGAGGAGCAGGCAAGCCTCCTTCCGGTAATTGTGATCGCCAATTGGCTTGCCCCTCTAAATTCACTCCGTGGCAGGAAGCACAGTTCTCTGCATATACTAATTTTCCAATCTCAACTTGAGAGCGATTGTTCACATTAGAAATTTGTAGACCATTATCGTTAGAACCAAAATAAGTTTGTCCCAACCAATAGATTACACCCATCAAAACTATGCCTATGGCACCCCAAAGTATGAAAAATTTCATTGGCTGTATCCCTATTTCTCCACCAGCTATTTCTTACAATGCTGGTTAATGAATAACGTGTACTGAAGCAAATAAACTCAGATAAACGAAGGTTTTAAGAATGAGAACCATGTTTGTTTCGTATCTACATTTGTCAATACTGCGAGGTGATCTGGAGAAGAAATAACTCCCTCTCCAGAGTTTTTTGGCTTATTATAAAACGTCTAAATAATATATTTAAAATTTCTTAAAACATCAGTTTTGTTCCAATAACTGCACGCCAGCCCTCAATATCCTCGCCCTCAGATAAGGCTATATTTTCGGTCTGTCCGAGTTTCCGTTCATATACGACACCAAAGTATGGAGACAGTGACCTGTCGATCAGATCATAACTCAGGCGCATTCCAGCATCGATGTCAGTGACTCCTGAGCCAACACCAATCTCAGGGTCACCAGAAAATGCAACATTGATTTCGGCTGAAGGTGTCAGGATTAGACGATTGGTTATGAGAAGTTCATACTCAACATCCAACCGGGTCGAAGTGTCACCAGTTTCACTAACAAAAAAATCGACATCAACTTCAAACCACTGTGGCGCGAGGCCTGTCACGCCCAATACTCCGTACCATCTGTCCGGACCATTAGGTGAGTCCAAGCGAACACCGCCCTTTATATCAAAGAAAGTCGAGATTGGTAACTGAAGTACAAGCCTGTTTTCCAGCCCCTCAAATATCTTTGCATTCGTGTCATATTCACCCTCTCCGAGCCAACGAAGTTTAATTTCGTCGGTGCCGATAAAGGCGTCTCCGTTCCATGCAAGCAAGTCCTCTGCTTCATCACCGCGGCGGTATTCAAATTCCTCAAGTTGAAGTCCATATATAATCAATTGCTTCTGCTGCGCCCATCCGGGCGAAGTATAAAATATTGATACGAAGGCTGCAGTCCATGCAACCACTAAAATTCGCATTTTCATATCTTTGACTCCTTCGAAATGGCGGAGGGAAGCTGCGCTGTCTCAGGTCCACCTTCGACAACGATTTTCCGAAACATACCGCTGGCAGCATGATAGGAAAGATGGCAGTGAAAGGCCCATTGACCGGGAGCATCAACTTCTGTTTCCGTGTAGGCGGTTGTCCCGGGAGCAACACTTATCGTGTGCTTAATCGGGTTCCATTTTCCGGCTCCAGTATCGAGAATACTCCACATACCATGCAGATGCATGGGGTGGCTCATCATCGTCTCGTTAACAAATTTAAAGCGAACACGCTCTCCGTATTGCAGACGGATCTCTTCTTCATCTTGATATTTCTTGCCGTTAATTGACCAGATATATCGCTCCATATTTCCAGTCAAACGCACCTCAATCTCGCGCGGTGCCTTCCGGAGTTTATAAATAGGTTTTTGTGCCTTTAGATCCTTATAGGATAGGAACTTTCGGTTTTCTCCGTGGCTAGGGGCCAATCCACTGCCCGCTGCATAGAAAGGATCGGGTTGAGGCCCCATCTTGGAGTGGTCCATTCCTTTCATCTTGGAGTGGTCCATTTCTTTCATTTTGGAATGATCCATATCAGCCATACTTCCCGCACTCATGTTCATTTTTGAGTGATCCATACCAGCCATATTGGCATGATCCATGCCCATATCTGCCATTGTAAGAAGCGGTCGTTCTTTTAAGTCCGGAACTTCTGCTACCATACCTTCACGCGGGGCAAGAGTTCCCCGGCCATAAGCCGAACGGCCCATGGATGCGGCAGAAATCGTATACGCTTTATCTTCTGTTGGTCGGACGATAACGTCATAGGTTTCCGCTACGGCAATACGAAACTCATCAACTTTGACTGGCTGAACATTATTTCCATCGGCATTAACGACGGTCATTTTCAAGCCAGGTATTCGGATGTCAAAATAGGTCATTGCGGATGAATTGATAAACCGCAATCGAACTCGTTCACCAGGTTTGAATAATCCTGTCCAATTCTGACTTGGCCCTTTGCCGTTTATGAGTGGTGTAAATCCCTGCAAGTCCTCAATATCTGCAGGCATCATCCGCATATCACCCCACGCCATGCGATCACTAATTGTTACATTAAGCCCGTTTGCTTCGGCGTCATTGAAAAAGTCAGCTAGCGTTTGCTGCTGCCGATTATAATAGTCTGGCATCGTTTTTAAATTACGCATGATACGCGCCCCAGAGTGTGGATGCTTATCAGTTAATTGCACAACATAGTCTTTGTCATAGCGAAACGGCTCGCGCTTTTTTGATTTAATTACTATTGCCCCATAAGCACCGTCTGGCTCCTGGAATCCGGAATGGCTATGAAACCAGTACGTGCCAGATTGAATGATCGGAAAATTGTAGGTGAATGTTTCACCCGGCTTGATTCCGTCATAACTAATCGTCGGTACGCCATCCTGTTGATAAGGCAAAATCAAGCCATGCCAGTGAATTGAAGTTGATTTATCCAAATTGTTGGTGACGTTGATGGTAACATCTTCACCCTCATTAAAACGTAGGACTGGGCCAGGGGAGGCCCCGTTATAGCCAATCCCTTGTTTTTTGAAGTCCCCGGTATCGATGATTACTTTATCGACAGTTAGATCATAAACATCCGCAAATGAGGTGAATGGCATCATCGCTAAGGAGAACGCGGCTGCAATGCAGCCACGTCTCCCCATTAAAATTAAATGTCTCATTGAAGTTCCTTTTATTTGCAAGTTGGAGTTCAGTTTTAGAAGCCATTGTGAGGCTATTACTTGAACTTTACTTGCCCCATCATACCCGAGTCATAATGCCCCGGAACATTACACGCGAACTCAATCTTACTTGCTTTTGCGAACGTCCAGACAACTTCGCCAGACTTTCCAGGCTCCAGTAAAACACTATTTAGGTCGTCATGCTCCATGGTCTTGCCACCACCCATGTCCATCTTCATCATATCATGATTGATTTTATCTGCCTCAAGAACGCCATGCTCCACCATCATCATCATTTCTTTTTGATGATTAGCATGCATAGCAGCCGTTCCAATATTGAATTCATGGACAAATTCGCCACTGTTTTTGATAACAAACCGAACCGTTTCGCCTTCCTTGACGGAAATTGATTCTGGTTCATAAAGATTATCGAACATATTTATTTCTATGGTTCGTGTCGCTGCGGTAGCCTTGCCGGGCATTCCGATATTTGTTTTAGCACCGTGCCCTCCATCA
>CALJEW010000193.1 GCA_938074585.1 uncultured Rhodospirillales bacterium
CGTAATTATCGCCACCTTCCCGTTACTGAAGATAGGAAATGCATTGCCGTTGTTTCTATTCGTGATCTGTATGCATCGGTCAAAGAAGCACTAGAAGAAGACATTCGTGAAACCGAAGCTTTTGTTTTTGGCGATCGTTACGGCGCTTAATAACTAAGCCGGAACCTGATCAAAACTTTTTTTGGTTATATATACAGTTCATGCGAATGCAGCGATAATATCTTTATCCCGCGTCACATCTACTCGGTACATGGCTGCTTTTCTATTTCCTGAAACCTTATGGGCCGATGCCAGCAACTGCTCCCCCGCATCAACACACTCAACATATGACATTTGTGCCTCAATCCCAACCCATCCAATATATTAGCCAACAAAAACAAATCGCTGCCATTGGCGGGGCCCTAAGAAGTTCAAGTTGTGCTCAACAATGCTCATTGATAAAATGAACCGCCCTTCAGACACATCAATAACCTTATCACCCAAATGTGTACAAATCTCTTCATGCGTTAAATTAGCATCACTGGCTTTGACCATTTTTTCTATGATATTTATGTCCTTATTTTCTGCCGCATCAAGGAATCCATCCAGAGTTTTTTGAACGGCTGATTGAGAACGCTGCGATTTTAAATGTTTCAAGGTGGCTAATTGCACATCGATTAATTTAGGGTCTAGCGACTGAAGGTTGCAACATGGGACGCCTCGTCATCATAGTACGAGTTAAGACAAATGATTTTTTCATCCATTAATTTCGGTACTAAAAGATGATCTTTGGCTAATGAACTAATCCCAATAGCATCAAAATCGTGATCCATAGCTTGGCGAACAACGTTATTAATTTGTTGCTAGGGAGCTGTGTAAATAACTTCCACACACGCATCCCGCAAAAACCTAGCAACCAGCCGCGAGCCAGGGTCATGGCCATCTAATATAATTTTGGTGACCATCACTTTTGGCCGCCGACCCAACTTGAATTCTAAATTTTGGACGGCTTCTGATATCACAGACTTTTCATCATACATGTTCAATATATCCTTTAATCAGCCGTGTTTTTTATTTAGTTTAAGAAACCTTTGGCAATTTCTTCAGGTGATTGACCATCTGATTTGAACCACATAGGCGACCAATTCATAGCCCCCATAATTAGAAACCGAATTTGGTAGCATTTAATTTCAGATCCAATTTCCAGATCCTTAATCGGTTTTATAAAAATCAAATCATATTTGTTGCGTGCGTCTATCAAGCGACGGCGGCGTGGGTCATCAATGCGCGGCAATTCACGAATCACAACTTGGGCATAATCGTTACCACTTAAAATTTCTTGTAAATTCGAAATCATAGCTGCTTGCAAGCGGTCCCACGGAGTATTAGCTGTTGCTATAGCAGTCGAAACAAGCGATGTAATGCGCCGAATGCCTTCTTTCTGAACAGCAATCAACAGTTCTTTTTTTGATTCAAAACAATAATAAATTGAGCCTGCTTTAATCCCAACATCTGAAGCAATATCACGCATAGATTTGCCGTAGTAACTCCGCGAGCAGAACCGGCGAGCCGCGGCATCAAGCAAATTCAACCGATTATCAGATCGGGGCTGAGCATTTAATGTAGCTTTTTTCTGCATCATGTTAAATTTTTCAGAAAAGTTAGTTGTAGCTTATTAAATTTACCTAACTTTTGTTTGTTTTATAAAATTAGGCTTACAATTCAACAAAAAACATAAAGTTAGATTACACCAACAACATCACGCTTGCACTTCGGGTTCGTTATCCCCACTCTTCTAACAAAAACTCAGATATATTTAAGGACACTCAATGCCCATATCGAAGCCGGCCCCCCGCGATCACATTCACACCCGCTCTATTCAATGCACCGGATATAAACGAAAGGATGGATTGTGGGATATTGATGGGTACATGACCGACACAAAATCCTATACATTTGACAGTATTGACCGTGAACATATTGCAAGTGGCGAACCCATTCATCATATGCTTATGCGGATAACCATCGATAGTGACATGGTCATTCAAAGAGCAGAAGCATCAACCGAGTTTGCTCCGTATCATATTTGTGGCGACATCAGTGATAATTTTGCTCAATTAAAAGGACTAAAAGTTGGCCCAGGATGGCGACGAGCTGTTAATCAGGCAATGGGGGGAAAACATGGGTGTACACATTTACGCGACTTATTGATTGGACCGTTGGCTGTTACGGCTTACCAAACCATTGTCCCCATGCGCAGGCGAGCAAGTCCAGATACAACACCAACGCGCCGTCCAGCAATAATTGGGACCTGCCACGCTTATGCGCCAAATGGTCCTATTGTTGAACGCATGTGGCCTTCATTTTTTGAAAAAACAGAACAAGAAAATGAATGAATATTAGATATAAAACCAAACGATTAGATGTTAAAAGGGCCTATGAATTTCCATGAATTTCAATTTCTGACAAACACGATTGACAATTGAAATCAGCAAAGCCCCAGCATCAATAGCGGCCTTTCGAAAACAGCTTATAATCAAAGCGTGGATTGCGGGTGTTCGTCTATAACCTTGGCGCTAACACTCAACCAACGAACATAATTCATGTAAAGACAAGATTTCAAACTGACAGATATCCTCAAGCGCTAACCAACTCGCACGTTCTAGCCTTAAACTTGTCCGTAGTTCATTAACCGTCACGTTCTTAATAATCAAAGAGTTATGTATTGTTGCCATTTTTATTTTCAACACTAATAAGTATTTCAAACAGTATTTTACGAATAAAATAATTTCAATCATTGCTGTTAAAAATAAAATATAACAACTTAAACAGAAACATATTCATCAATTAGACTACAAAGCCTTGAACTTGATTTAATCTAACAGATTAGACATAATATAAGCATGGCGTTAGAATTAGGAATTGGGTTTTTAAAACGGCACAACTCAGATCAATCAAAAGATGTGAGAGCGTGTGAATGGCCGGAATGTGGCAACGATGGCGTTCACCGGGCACCAAAATCAAGGGATGAACTCAGCAGCTTTCGATGGTTTTGTATAATCCATGCAAGAGAATATAACAGATCTTGGAATTACTATGACGGAATGAGCGATGATGAGGTTGAAGCTGACGTCCGTAGAGACACCGTCTGGCGACGCCCCTCATGGCAGCTAGGTGCAAATGAGACCGCAAACATAGAAACGGCAATAAACCTTAACTCAATTCACGACCCCTTTGGTATTTTGCACAACGCTCGATCAACAGGCAACAACGGATCTTCCAGCGATATCGTTTACAGCTCGGATCAAACCCGGGCTTTGGCTATTTTTGGGTTAGACCGACCAGGCGATGCAGTAGGCATAAAACAACGCTACAAAGAACTGGTAAAACGCTATCATCCAGACGCAAAAGGCGCTGACGCCAGCTCGGACGAGAAAATCAAAGATGTGAACCAAGCCTATAAGATTTTAATGGACTTTATCGGCTCTTGACTGATTTTTTTACACAAAGACTAGCAAACATAAAAAAACAGATTTAATGACAGACACCTCTAAATCCACCCCCGGGTAATAGGAAATCATAGCAAAGACGAGCGAGCTGGGTATTAAGGTTATAGAACGGACAGAAGAGCTAGAACAAGCCCTCTGTTTTTCCGAAGAGACAACTAGACTGAAATCGTAAATAATCACAACAATGAGCCATGAATTACCCTCCTAACTTTAATACTGAGGTTCTTACACTTGGTTACTCACGGCATTAAGGGCGAAATATCGCAAAAGACCAAGAGTTTTTTAGAAATGGCATGGCGTAACAGTGAACAGCTAGCGACGATCATCAATGATACCTTTGATATTGAGCGACAAGAATCTGGAAAAAAGTAGCTTCACCTTATTCCTTGAATATAATGCAACTGTTGAAATTAGCTATAAAAATGAACAGTAGTTTGGCCGAAGAACATAACGTCGATATGGTTGAGTAGCTTGCGGTTTCAGGGGATGAAAGGCGTTTACATCAAGCCTCAGAAAAATTGTTTTCTAAGGCCGCTAAATTTTTAAAAAGTAGTGATCAAATATAGGCGTCAGTGATCAAGGATGGCGAATATGCCCGAACATCAATTATAGACATAGGTTGCGGCATATAAGAAGAGCTT
>CALJEW010000194.1 GCA_938074585.1 uncultured Rhodospirillales bacterium
ATATGCGTATACAGTCAACTGCGCTAACACTACAGTAATCCACTTGTTTAAGTCCTGAACGACTTACATGGTAAGTACAGCAAGCTTTTAAGGTTATGTCGCGCTCTACAAATTGTCAGGATACGGTTTGAATTGAGGTTCTGGAGCCGCATCTAAGAAAGCAAAAACCTCTGTTGTATTATGAGCGACTTGATAAATGCCCTTAATTCGTTGATCCGCAAAACCCTTTGATATAACAGAATCAATCAGTCCTAATAATTCAGTCCAATACCCTGCAACGTCCAAAATAATGACCGGCTTAGTATGAACCTGAAGCTGTTTCCATGTCAGGATCTCAAACGTTTCATCCAACGTCCCTAACCCACCCGGAAGCGAGATAAAACCATCTGACAGATCAAACATTTTATGTTTTCGATCGTGCATATTGTTCGTGATGATAAGCTTCGTTAGATCCGGTTTCCCAATTTCCATTTCATCTAAAAACTGCGGGATCACACCTATGACTTCCCCCCCATTCTCCATCACCGCGTTCGCAACAACCCCCATCAGTCCAATACTTCCACCGCCATAGACCAAACGGATACCTTTATCGGCTATAACAGCACCTAATTCGCGCGCAGTTTCTTCATAGGCCGGATCATTGCCAAAGCGCGAACCACAAAAAACGCAAAGCGAGGAAATATTCTTCATGAGAAACAGTACCTTCGGTAGCACAATTGTGACTGGGTTACATATATTAATATCATCGGTTAAAAACATATTAAATCACAGTGGAGGAACCAGATGTCTAAAATACTCGTTCGTTTAAGTTTTATCAACATAGCACTCGTTGTTCGGAGTGTTACATCTACCCCAGCTTATGCTGATGGTGCAGCACAAATCAAAGAACGCCAAGAGCTTATGAAATCAATCGGCGTCAATATGAAAGCAATTGGATGGATAACAAAAGGCAAAGGCGATGCTACTTCAATTGGTGCGCACACAGCAGAATTAGCTCCATTATCAAAGAAAGTTGGAGCTGCGTTCCGAGTAGGGTTTGGCCTAGACGCCGGAAAAGCATATACAAAACTATATATTTGGACTAACCAAGCTGCCTTCAATAAAACTGTCGCTCAATTGGTACCCAGAAAAGATAACCTGGCTAAAGCCGGGCTACTGGCAATTTCAAAGCCGTTGGTGGTGCTATGGATATGGTCGGTAAGACCGCCTGTGGCGCGTGCCATAAAACCTAACGTAAGACAAAAAAGAAATAAGCATTCTCAATAAAAACTGAATAAAAGGCGAAAGTGGTCGTATATTTACGTCTTTTTTAGTTCATAAATTTAAAGCACCACCATGGTTCAACTTTTAACATTTGGGACAGTTTTTGTCTTATTTTTTTTTGCATCCCCCCTACAATCGAAAGCCGCAGCCCCTGATGTAGGAAAAGGTGAATACCTGTTAATTGCCGCTGGATGCATTGGCTGTCACACAACCAAAGAAAACTTCAAAAAAGGCGCCTTAATGAGCGGCGGAAGGGCTTTAAATACCCCGTTTAGCATCTTCAATAGCCCAAACATTACGCCTGACCCGACCCATGGGATTGGCCGCTGGACAGAAGCCAATTTCATTGAGGCTTTACGGAATGGTAAGAGCCCAAAAGGCGAGCATTATTTGCCAGTTTTTCCCTATACATCCTTCAGCCAAATGACAAATGAAGATATGCGCCATCTTTGGGCTTACATGAAAACAGTCCCAGCCATCCAGACGCAGAACAAACCGCATGAAGCACTCCTTATTTTTCGTTTACGGTTTAGTCTTGGCCCGTGGAAGATGATTAATTTTAAAGCCCGGACGTTCGTCCCCCAAAAGAATAAGGGTGCGCAATGGAATCGCGGTGCATATTTAGTTAACGCGCTCAGCCATTGTGGTGAATGCCATACCCCTAGAAACCTGATGGGTGGGTTAAAAGATGGCTTTCATTTATCCGGAACCAAAGGTGGGCCAGACAGCGATACGGTACCAAATATCACACCCCACACAACAGGTATTAGCGACTGGTCAGATGACGATTTGGACACCTTATTCACATTAGGCATGTTACCTGATGGTGATTTTGTTGGTGGTGGTATGGCCGAGGTCGTCGAGAGCACCGATAGAATGACCCAAGAAGACCGCGAAGCCATCATGATCTATCTAAAATCCACCCCCGCAATCGCCAGCAATACCAAATGATAAACATCACGATTCGGGTGATAAATGCGCTCTGCAAGGAATGAAAAATAAAACAACGCCGTTAAAGCTTAAAATAAAGCCCAGATTACTTAGCTTTTGAGGTTACAGCACGTGGTGTATTTGTTATATGAAAATAAATGCTAATATATTAACATGTTTAAAAGTTCTTTGTTTCTAGCTGGTTTGGGTGGTGTTGCTATTGCAGGCGCGATTGTCGCCAATGTTTTCCTTTGGCATGACAATACAGACGAAATACATGCGCCCCCACCGTCACCAAAAGTATCTGAAGTTATAACAGAGCCACCTGCGGCTCAATTAAAAAAACATACACCCTCCCCAATCGAGCCAACTCCAGCCCCCGTTACCAAATCGGATAAGCAAATAGTACCCAGTTTTGATGTTGTTCGGATAGCACCGGATGGCAATGCTGTAATCGCTGGTCAGGCAAAATCAAATAGCAGAGTTGTGATTACCGACAATGGACAATTTGTTGGACAAATAAATGCAGACACCCATGGTGAATGGGTCTTTGTTCCAGAAAAGCCTTTCACTCCCGGTAGCCGTCAATTGGGGCTTGAAATGCACATTGATGGTGAAAAACCCGTCGTCTCTGAAGATGTTGTTGTTTTGGTTGTGCCAGAACCACACAAAGATATTGCCGGACGAAAGACTGACAAACCTTCTCAAGCTCTTGTTTTAAAATTTCCCGAAAACGGTGGCCCCAGTACAGTTTTGCAGAAACCAGCAGGCGATGCAGACAAAACCATTTTAAACGTCGATACGGTTGATTATGATAAAAATGGCAGGTTAATGATTAGTGGCCGGGCCGAGCCTGGAACGACAGTGTTTGTTTATATGAACAATGCCATTACGGGAACATCTGTTGTTGATCAAAATGGCGGTTGGCAGATGCGCCCTGACACTAAAATTACCCCGGGTCTATATACGTTGCGTGCCGATCAAGTTGCTGTAAATGGAAAAGTTATATCGCGCATATCAATGCCATTTTCACGGGCGGAACCAATGGAAGAAATGCCATCTTCACCGTTTATTATTGTCCAACCCGGAAACAGCTTATGGCGCATAGCGCGAAAAGCATATGGAAGCGGCTTTAATTTTACCACGATCTATGAAGCCAATATCGACCAAATCAAAAATCCCGACATGATCTTTCCTGGTCAGGTCTTCGTCCTGCCCTCCAATAATAATTAAGTCAGGTCTGGAGTAATCACCAACTAATAAGAGGACGGCTTCGCTGGAGCCTCAGCCCGTATTAAGAAGCAGCCTTTTTGCGGACCATTGGCTGTATGATAACACGTGCCATGATTTCCAAAAAACGTTTTGCTTGAAACAGCATCGTGACTATTTTTGTTTGCATCAAGACCAGCGTCAACGGCTCGTCGAAAACAGAGTCTTCGAGAAGCATAATACTCACACCTGGTGTAACCGTTATTCGGCCACCTAAATGCAGGCTCGCAGCATCAAAGACTTTAAGAGCATTATTCCGCCAGACTGACCCTTAGACAGAATATGGAAAATTACCTAAGTATGCATAAACTTCCATATAAATTTTTTGGCCTTCGGATGATGCTTTAACAGCAAATAAAAGTCCTAGATCTTGAAACAAAAATTCACTGATGTTTTCACCTAAAAGTTCAACCGTTTGCCCCGTCACAAGGGTTCATCACCAACACTTAGCATCGTATCAATAAAATATTTTATTTTTTGTGTGGCTGAATTTGAAACGGCTAAGCTACTAAACGAATTGATTTTTACCATAGCACGCGAAAAACGCCACGGGAAGTATTACCAATGCTTTCAACCGCGCATGCGACTTGATATCGACAAGTCCAGTCGAATGTGGGACAAAGCATTTAGAGTATTCAATAAAAAATGAGTGAACACACCAATGATTAAAGACGTATTAGTTCCTGTTAACCGTGCCGGTTGGCCGTTTATTGTAATTTTCGCCCTAATCGCTGCGTGCCTTTGGTACTGGCATTTCTCTGCTGGCTTGATTGGCTGCTTGCTAACCCTATGGTGTGTTTACTTTTTTCGCGATCCCGAACGAATAACACCAACACGTGAAGGGTTGGTTATTTGCCCTGCAGATGGCGTTGTGCAATCCGTTGTTCGTGCTGTGCCACCAGCCGAATTAGAGCTGGGCGATGCCCCTAGGCTTCGCATTGCTGTGTTTATGAATGTCTTTAATGTTCACGTGAACCGAGTTCCAATTACCGGAAAAATCACAGCAAAGGGCTACCGCCCTGGTAAATTCCTCAATGCATCTCTTGATAAAGCCAGTATCGATAACGAGCGTATGAGCTTAAAGGTAACCGGTGAAGATGGGACTGAAATTGGCTTTGTGCAAATTGCGGGATTGGTTGCCCGGCGTATTTTGTGCCAAGTTAGTGAAGGCGATACACTTCAGGCGGGACAACGGTTCGGTATAATTCGATTTGGCAGCCGCGTTGATGTTTATCTGCCTGATGGCGTAGAATCATTAGTAACGGTAGGTCAAACAACACTCGCTGCTGAAACCGTGTTAGCAGATCTTAAATCTAACGAAAGCGCCCGTGTAGGCGAAATTCGATAAAGGCTAATAGAACAATAATGACCACAGCTGACGAGCAAAAGAAAAAACGAACTCAACGGATTAGGGAACTTCCCTTTAACCGGATGATACCCAATATCGTAACCTTGCTGGCCCTATCAGCAGGGCTAACATCGATCCGTTTTGCACTACTGGACCAATGGGAACATGCGGTTCTTTCCTTAGTTGTTGCTGCAATTTTGGACACCATAGATGGCCGCGTTGCGCGGTTGTTAAAAGGTGCTAGCAAATTTGGAGCTGAACTGGATTCTCTTTCAGATTTTGTTTGCTTTGGTGTCGCTCCAGCGTTGATCCTTTATTTATGGGCAATGCAGGACGCGGGCCGGCCCGGCTGGATACTAGTTATGTTGTTCACCATGTGCTGTGGCCTAAGGTTGGCGCGCTTTAACGTTGCCACCGATGACGATGATGCACCCGCGTGGAAAGTCCACTTCTTTTCAGGTGTCCCCGCCCCTGCCGGAGCCGGATTGGTCTTAATACCAATGATTATATCGTTTCAGGTTGATGCAGAAATATTGCGCAACCCTTGGATTGTGTCGGGGTTTCTGTTTACTGTTGGCGCTTTGCTTGTCAGCTCAGTTCCAACGTATTCATTTAAAAAATTAAAAATCAGCCGCAATTGGATCATGCCAACAATGCTTATTGTTGCAGGAATTGCAGCTTTCTCAGTCACAGTTCCGTGGTTGACGTTATCCGTTGTTATGGCGCTTTACTTAAGCTCGTTCTTTTTCAGCATCCGCGCCCAACACCGTTTTAAATTAGCTGATCAAACGAAAGATAGAATCTCCAATTAATGTCGTGCATTTGGCGGCTGAAACTTACATTTCCCAAGATGGGATTGGAGTAAAAGCGTCGATCATTAGATCAACAAAGGCACGGACTTTAGGTGATAGGTGTTTGCTATGTGGATATACAGCATAAATATTAACCTGGTTGATCATTTCATAATCTTCCAACACGGGAATCAGCCGCCCTTCTTTAAAATCAGAGCCCACAACAAAATTAGCCGCCCGGAATAACCCAAGCCCGGCTAAGCCTGCCTCATATAAAGCCGCCGCGTTATTGGTCTCGAAACTACCGCTAACCCGAATGCGCTTTGGGCCATCAGAGCCTTTAAACTCCCACTGGTTCAAGCTGGTCTCGAAGCTTAGCGTTAAACAATTATGGTTCTTCAGGTCTTCTGGTGATTTGGGTATGCCAAATTTTTCAATATAGCTGGGAGCAGCAGCAACGGTACGGCGAACAGCGCTTAGTTTTTTAGCTATCAAAGTACTGTCAGGCATATCGGCAATACGGATTGCAACATCCACTTCTTCTTCAACCAAATTGACCAAGCTATCTGAAAGCGTCAGCTGTATGCGTAAATCAGGGTGGCGTTCTAGGAACTGTGGGATCAAAGGCTGGATATGGAATTGGCCAAACGCGGTAGATGCATTAACCTTCAATAAACCTCTTGGCTCCGCATGTAATTCGGTGACCGCCATTTCGGCTTCATCTATGGCTGATAATATAGGCACGCACCGCTGGTAAAACGCATGCCCTTCCTCAGTCATGCTCAACCGCCGCGTTGTGCGGTTTAAAAGTCGGGCCCCCAAGCGGTCCTCCAAACGACCTATGAGCTTACTAACCGCCGACGGTGTTAATTTCAGAGCCCGTGCTGCAGATGAAAAACTTTCATGTTCCACAACCCGAACAAAGACGGCCATTTCGCCCTGCTGATCCATTTATTACCTGCTCTTACAATAACTGTGATTATATTTCATAAGTAACAATCTTTTTTGTCACATTATCAATTTATGGGCAACATTTATTCACATCGTCGTACTCAGATATTTGGACGTCGCAGATGGAATAGACATGCACCCTTGACGCTGGTACGGGAACACGATTAGCTAGGTTAAACGAACGTCAGGGGGATGTATCGGGTGAAAAAATATTCCATATTCAGCTTGGCGCGAAACGCCTTCAAATTTCATCAAGATTGGGAGAAGGCATGGCGCAGCCCAGAACCTAAAAAAAACTATGATGCCATTATTGTTGGCGGTGGTGGTCATGGCTTGGCTACGGCCTATTACTTGGCAAAAGAGCACGGCATTACCAATGTTGCTGTTATTGAAAAGGGCTGGCTGGGCGGCGGAAACACCGGCCGAAACACAACAATCATCAGGTCTAATTATTTGTGGGATGAAAGCGCCCGCATGTATGAAAAATCGTTGCAGCTTTATGAAGGATTAAGCCAGGATTTGAATTACAACATTATGTTGAGCCAGCGCGGTGTTTTGAACTTAGCCCATAATTTGCAAGATATCAGAGAACTTAAACGCCGGGTCAATGCGATTAAATTGAACGGCATCGATTCGGAGTTTTTAACGCCCGAACAAATCAAAAGCATCGTCCCAATGATTAATATATCTCCCTCAATTCGCTACCCCGTATTGGGTGCGTCGATCCAACGGCGCGGTGGTGTCGCACGCCACGATGCTGTTGCTTGGGGTTATGCCCGTGCTGCCGATGCCCGTGGCGTCGATATAATTCAACAATGTGAAGTAACCGGCATCATACGTGATGGCGGGCGGGTAACCGGTGTAGAAACTACACGCGGCGTTATTAACGCTCCCAAAGTTGCCATCGTGACAGCCGGTCATTCCAGTGTATTGGCTGCGATGGCTGATGTTCGTTTGCCGATTAGCAGCTTTCCTTTGCAAGCCATGGTTACGGAGCCGGTAAAACCGATCTTAAACTCCGTTGTTATGTCCAACGCTGTGCATTGTTACATATCACAATCTGATAAGGGAGAACTGGTACTGGGTGCTGGAATTGATGGTTACAACAGCTATACCCAACGCGGCAGCTTACATATAGTTGAAGAACAATTGGCTGCTGTTTGTCTCTTGTTTCCGATATTTAGCCGATTGCGAATTATGCGGAAATGGGGCGGTATTGTTGACACGTGTCCCGACGCCAGCCCAATTGTATCGAAAACCCACGTCGACGGTTTATATATCAATGGCGGTTGGGGAACTGGTGGTTTTAAAGGGACGCCAGCTTCGGGCTGGACTTTCGCCCACACCATTGCGCGTGATGAGCCGCACGCGCTGAATGCACCCTTTACTTTAGACCGCTTTACCAGCGGATCGCTGATCGACGAGCACGGCGCTGCTGCCGTAGCTCATTAGGGGAGATAAACAAATGCTTTTAATCCCCTGCCCTTGGTGTGGCGAGCGTGATGAACCTGAGTTTCATCATGGTGGTGAAGCACATATAGAGCGGCCACTAGAACCAGATCAATTAACAGATGAAGAATGGGCTGAATATATGTTTATGCGAACCAACCCGAAAGGTGTGTTTTTGGAACGTTGGGTCCATCAATCAGGCTGTAGGCGCTGGTTTAATTTAGCACGAAATACCGCCACCAATGAAATTATTGGCGCATATAAAATGGGTGAGAAACCACCCACTAGCACAATTGCTAATAAACAAAAAACAGCCACAGTTTCTAATAAAAAACCCAAAGGAGTCAGATAATGGCTCAACCTAATCGTTTAGCGCTGGGCGGTGATATTGATCGTACCAAGCCTGTAAACTTCACCTTTAATGGCCATCACATGCAAGGATATGCAGGTGACACTTTGGCGTCTGCATTAATTGCCAATGGCGTCCGCATTGTAGGGCGTAGTTTTAAATACCACCGCCCACGGGGTATTATGGCGGCGGGTACTGAAGAAGCCAACGCATTGGTCCAATTAGAAACCGGAGCGCGAACTCTGGCTAATCAGCAAGCGACTCGCGTTGAACTTTACGAGGGTCTATCAGCCACCAGCATCAATTGCTGGCCCAGTCCTGATTTTGATTTGATGTCAATCAACAACTGGTTCCATCGATTGATGCCGGCTGGGTTTTATTACAAAACATTTATGTGGCCAATGTCTGGATGGAAATATTACGAGCACATCATTCGCCGCGCTGCGGGGCTAGGTAAATCCCCCATCGATTCAGATCCAGATCAATATGACCACATGCATGTCCATTGCGATGTATTGGTGGTTGGTGGGGGTGCATCTGGAATTTCAGCCGCATTAGCTGCCGGGCGCACCGGGGCCCGTGTCATTTTGATTGATGAAGGCAAAAATTTCGGGGGCCAATTACTTAACGAGCAGTACACCATTAATAAAAAATCCGCATCGAAATGGATTGAAGACGCGTTGGCTGAGCTATTCAAAATGGAAGATGTGACCGTTTTAAAACGGACGACTGCGTTTGGCTATTATGACCATAATTACGCAGGATTATTGGAAACCCGCACAGATATATTAACCGATGGGGGCGACAAAACACGCCAACGCCTTTGGCACGTCAGAACCAAACGCTGCGTTTTAGCAACAGGTGCATTAGGGCGCCCATTGATCTTTTCAGATAACGACCGCCCCGGCGTCATGCTCGCCAGTGCAGTGCGCACGTATATCCAACGCTACGGCGTTAAACCCGGAAATAAAGCCGTTATTTTCACTAATAACGACGACGCATACCGAACCGCTTTGGCCTTAAGGGAAGCAGCCGTAAAAGTTGTAGCAATCATTGATACTCGTCCTGTACCGGATGGGGAGCTTCCAACTCAAGCCATTGCAGCCGGAATCGAAATTATCGATAATGCAACGATTACCGGGGTCAACGGCGGGCGTGGTGTTAAATCGATAGAGGTGATGTCGTTGAACGCTGCGGCTGATGGGGTTGCGGGTGTCGCCCGAACAATTTTGTGTGATCTTGTTGCATCATCGGGGGGCTGGAACCCAGTTATCCATTTGCACTCCCATTCCGGCGGCAAAGCAACGTTTGATCAAACGCGCGGTATTTTTATTGCAAGTGAAACCCTTCAGGCGTCCGAATGTATAGGTTCCGCGAACGGTGATTTTCTTCTGGGCGACTGCTTAAGTGAAGGCTTTAGGGCGGGAAAAGAAGCTGCTGCAAAGGCCGGATTCAAAAAAGCGAGCCGACGGAAAATCCCAAAAGCAGAGCATATCCTTGAGCCCCCATTGCGGCTTATTTGGGCACTACCATCAACTAAATCCATTGGTGAACGCGGCAAACACTTTCTGGACCTACAAAACGATGTTACCGCAGCGGATGTCCAATTGGCGGCACGCGAAGGGTATGCATCCGTTGAACACACAAAGCGCTATACGACCCTTGGCATGGCAACGGATCAAGGCAAAACGGGTAACATTCCGGGTATGGCCGTTTTAGCTCAAGCGCTGGGCGTTGATAACCCGGGCGATGTTGGTACCACAACGTTTAGACCCCCGTATACACCCGTTACATTGGGGGCTTTTGCGGGCCGCAATGTGGGGGTTCTGAACGATCCCGTGCGCATGACCCCGATGCATCATTGGCACGAATTAGCAGCGTGTAAATGGGAGGATGTTGGGCAATGGAAGCGGCCTTGGTATTACCCAAAACAGGGTGAAAGCATGCAAGATGCCGTTAGCCGTGAATGCTTAGCTGCGCGAAATGCAGTTGGCATATTGGATGCATCGACGTTGGGTAAAATCGATATTCAAGGCCCCGATGCAGCTGAATTTTTAAACCGGATCTACACCAATGCATGGTCAAAACTGGCAATTGGTAAATGCCGGTACGGATTAATGCTCAAAGAAGACGGCATGATTTTTGATGATGGCGTAACGACGCGATTGGGCGAAAACCATTATTTGATGACGACCACAACCGGTAATGCAGCATCGGTATTTAATTGGTTAGAAGAGTGGCTGCAAACGGAATGGCCGGATTTAAAAGTCTATTGCAATTCAGTCACGGAAGCATGGGCAACC
>CALJEW010000195.1 GCA_938074585.1 uncultured Rhodospirillales bacterium
CGGATGCACACCCGCCACAAACGAAAATGCCACGGCTTCAGGAACCAGCGCTAAGGCAACAGTCAGCCCTGAAAGAAGTTCCGTTTTAACTCGGCCCAGTGAAAAGGGCATAATATCGCTATCTTTCCAGTCGCCACCAGAAATCCTATTAGCAAGCGCAGCCAAGGTATTTTTAGTCACAATTATGTATTCCAGCTTTTAGAGTTTTTATAAGTTGCCTCCTAATAAAGCATTCAGCTCATATTGCAATGGACACAAGCCCCTAAACCCACGTTTCGATTGCTAAACTTCATAATACATCAATAATGCCGATAAAGTGGCAATCGATAAGATCAACGACAACACCACCATAGCCAATTCCGGCGCACAGCTAACCCGTATTGTTGCGCCACCACAAATGACGATGATCTAATAAGCAGGGAGGCCAAAATTAAGGCAGACTGGCCCCAAGAAGGGTCCATCTCGAAAATACACGTGACGCAAATAAACGTAAACACCGGCTGAACAATCACCTTTAAAATTAAGAACCAAAAAATTTCAACCAAATCCTCCAATAACGAATGGCCAATCAACAACAATCCTGGCGCAAACAAAGCAACCGGCTCAGAAGAAAACGCCAATAAATTCAATAAATATCCATTAGAGATGGGCAAGGGGATGGAATATGCAGAAAACACCACGCCCAAAACAGACACCACCAGCATTGGCTTTTTCATCAGCATAAACGCAACACTCCAAATGCGCCCTAGCGTTGGTTTGTCCGGGTACCGCATTCTTTCCATGGCGAGCATCACAACGGCAATGAACATCATCGGCTCAGTTGTGGTTATAATGATCGTAGGTAACATTTTATCCGCCCCAAAAGCAGCCACAAACAGCGGAATGCCAATGTATCCGCTGTTTGTGTAGATCGATAAAAATACATGGAATGTTGTTTCCGCTAAGTCTCGCCGGAAAACAAATTTAACAACGACCAAAGCGACAATCCCAGTTGCCAGTGCCCCCAACAAAATCGCAAAAATAAAGGGACCGTTTAAAACATCTTCAATATCAGCCCGGGCTGTGAACACAAACAACACTGTCGGCAATGCAAAAAACAAAACAAACCGGTTCAACGCCACGGCAGAGACAGATCCTAAAATTTTCTAATGCCGTGCCCCATAGCCTATCGCCGTAACCCCAAACATAGGTAAAGAAACGTTGATCAAAGTTTCCATCTACAGGTTTTTCGTTTATCTTTTTAATACACACAAATATTTTGTGTTTATTATTCAGTGCCACACCGATTGCGCAATACCTTTTCATGCCACTTTTACTGATCGCTGATCGGCGCTAAGACAGGATATATATTAACTAGAGTAAACGAAAGGTCATAGGATGAGCAAATTTTCAAATAAAGTAGTTTACGTCAGTGGTGGTGCCGGCAACTTAGGCCAAGCGGTGGCAAAAACCTTCTTAGATAAAGGGGCGACGGTTATTGCTCTTGATATCGATGAAGCCGCTCTGAAAGCGGCCTATATAGATGCACCCGATCTACTCAGCACGTACGTCATTGATTTAACCGACCCCATCGCCTGCGAATTTTTGTCTGGGCGCTTGGAAAAAGAAAATAAAATTGCTGACATCCTCTGTGCACTAACCGGTTGCTTTGCCACGGGCGATCCGGTCTACGAAACCCCTTCCGAAATCTTTACCCGACTGTTTGAGCTTAACGTCCAAACCCTGTTCACCCTTGTCTCAGCCTGCGTTCCGCACATGAAAGCAAACGGTGGCGGCAAAATTATTACCATTGGTGCCAATGCAGCGCTGAACGGTTTACCAAACATGGGGGCCTATTGCGCGTCCAAATCAGCGGTTATGAAACTGACGGAAAGCATGAGCGCCGAGCTCAAAAGCAATGGCTTTAACATAAACTGTATCCTTCCCACAATCATAAACACCCCCCAAAACCGGGCCTCCATGCCGGGCACCGACCCCAAAGACTGGGAAACACCCGAAAGCATCGCAAACCTGATTTGCCATTTATCGTCTGATGCGGCAGAAGACATACATGGGCAAATGGTGCGGGTTGGGGAACAAGGCTAAACTTCTCACGCCTCCCTATCATCACAACTACGCCATAATTTACTGTCATATCTTGATTGAAGGTGCTTAGAGCCTCACAATTGTAAAAATGTTTTTAAGCTATACAAAAGGAATGCTTATGCGATTAATTACTGCGGTATTTTTGGGGTTTTTAGGTTCCAGTATTGGCACAAACGCTGCCGAAGTTGCGGGCACCGTGGGTGTTGCAGTTGCCATCACCCACGGTGCTGCAATGCATGGAGATTTAAAATACCCAGCGGGCTTTTCGCATTTTGAATACGTAAACCCAGAAGCCCCCAAAGGCGGCACGGTTCGTTTGGGGGCGCAAGGATCGTTCGATACCTTCAACAGCTTCATCATTAAAGGCAATTCGGCCGCCGGGATGGGCTTCATGTATGACAACTTAATGGCAGGGTCCTCAGACGAAGCATTTTCACAATATGGCATGTTAGCTGAAAAGGTTCACATGCCCGAAAACCGCTCGTGGGTCGCGTTCACATTGCGTAAAGAAGCCCGCTGGCACGATGGTAAACCGGTTAGCGCTGAAGACGTGATTTGGACCTTTAATACCCTAGTGACCAAAGGAACGCCATTTTATCGGTTTTATTATGGCAACGTATCAGAAGTCATTAAAACCAGTGAACGCACCGTACGCTTTAACTTCAAACCCGGCGAAAACCGCGAATTGCCTCTGATTTTAGGCCAATTGACTGTATTGCCTAAACATTATTGGGACGGCAAAGACTTCAACAAAACAACCCTAACACCGCCCTTAGGCAGTGGCCCGTATAAGATCGAAAAGTTCGAAGCAGGGCGCTCGATAACGTTAAAACGCGTCGACGATTGGTGGGGCAAAGATTTGCCGGTCAATAAAGGCCAATACAATTTTGAGCGCATTCGCTATGACTATTACCGCGACAGCACCATTGCGCTGGAAGCCTTCAAGGCCGGAGAATTTGATTATCGGGCGGAAAATTCATCAAAAGCATGGGCAACGGCTTATAAAATCCCCAACGTCGATAAAGGCCTAATCAAGTTAGAAGAAATCAGTCACGACCGCTCATCGGGCATGCAAGGCTTGGTTTATAACACCCGACGCGCCATATTCAAAGACAAAGCCGTGCGCCAAGCACTGGCTTATGCGTTTGATTTTGAATGGTCGAACAAGAACCTTTTTTATGGGCAATACACTCGCACCCGCAGCTATTTTGATAACTCTGAACTGGCTGCAACCGGGTTGCCCGGGCCGGATGAATTGGCCTTGCTGGAGCCTTTTAAGGGGAAAATCCCAGACGAAGTGTTCACCACCGAATACAATCCACCCAAAAACGCGACGCCAGGGAAAATTCGCAAAGGCCTGCGTACTGCATCGAAAATTTTAAAAGCTGCCGGATGGATCATCAAAGATAAAAAACGAGTGAATGCAAAATCTGGGGTCGAGCTAAAGTTCGAAATTATTTTATCCAGCCCCATATCGGAGCGAATTATTTTACCGTTTGTCAAGAATCTAGAGCGCTTGGGTGTTACAGCGACCGTTCGGACCATCGACACATCGCAATATCGACGCCGCATGGACACACAAGATTTTGATATGCTGATTGGGGTCTTTGGGCAATCGATGTCACCCGGCAACGAACAACGATCGTTTTGGGGAACCAAAGCAGCTGATTTGGAAGGTGGGCGCAATTTGATTGGTATTAAAGATCCGGTCATCGACGCCTTGATTGAAAAAATCATTGCCGCATCTAGCCGCAAAAATTTGGTCACAGCGGTCAAAGCAATAGACCGGGTACTGCAATGGGGCCATTATTTAATCCCACAATTCCATGCCAACTTTGATCGCATTGCCTATTGGGATAAGTTTGGACGACCAAAAATCACACCAACCGAAGGCAATCAGTTTGTTTCTTGGTGGGTCGATGCTAAAAAGGAAGCGTTACTGAAAAGCAAACTCTCTTCGGCTCAATAGGATAAACGCCACCCATGTACGCCTATCTCATCCGCCGCTTTTTTTTGATCATCCCCACGTTGCTTGGTATCATGATCATTAACTTTGCCGTTGTCCAAATTTTACCGGGCGGCCCAGTCGAACAAATGATTGCCGAATTGACCGGCGACGCCATTGATGCGACGGCACGGGTGGGCGGTGATGCGGGCTCAGAAGCGGCCCCTAGCGGCCAGCAATCGCAAGGCGGAAAAGACGCTGGATTATCGAGCCAATACCGGGGGGCGCAAGGATTGCCGCCCAACCTGATTAAATCTATCGAAAAACAATTCGGTTTGGATAAACCCGCGCACGAGCGGTTTTTTATTATGATGAAAAGCTACGTGACGTTTGATTTCGGCGATAGCTTTTTTCAAGATCGCAGTGTCACCCAATTGGTCATCGACAAAATGCCGGTCTCTATTTCGTTGGGGCTTTGGACAACGCTGTTGGTGTATATGATTTCAATCCCGCTGGGCATCGCCAAAGCAGTGCGCGATGGATCACGGTTTGATATTTGGACATCCGGGTTGGTGATATTTGGCAATGCCGTCCCCGGGTTTTTGTTTGCCATTTTACTGATCATCATGTTTGCCGGTGGGCGATATTTGGATTGGTTCCCGCTCCGGGGTCTGACATCGCCAGGCTTCCAGGATATGAATTCGTTTGAGAAAATTATCGATTATTTTTGGCACATGGCGTTACCCTTATTATCGATGATCATTGGTGGTTTTGCGGGCCTGACCATGCTGACCAAAAACTCGTTCATTGAAGAGATTAACAAACAATACGTGCTGACCGCGCGAGCCAAAGGTTTGACCCAACACAGTGTTTTATATGGTCATGTGTTCCGCAATGCGATGATGATTATCATTGCCGGGTTTCCCGCCGCCTTTGTTGGCATTTTATTTACAGGGTCAATGTTGACTGAAATCATATTCTCGCTCGATGGTCTAGGATTACTCGGTTTTGAAGCCGCCCTTAAACGCGATTTTCCGGTGATGTTTGGCACTCTTTATTTCTTCACATTGTTTGGTTTGATTTTGGCCATTATCAGCGACTTGATGTATCACGTGGTTGATCCGCGCGTTGATTTCGAGGCCCGAGATGTCTGATCAAATTTTCCCAGATACATTTTTAGGAATGCGCATCACCGCCATTACGCGCCGCCGCATTGATAATTTTAAACGCAACCGTAGAGGCTATATCTCCAGCGTCTTTTTTATGGTTCTGTTTTTTATCAGCCTATTTGCCGAACTGATTGCCAACGATAAACCCCTGATGGTTTGGTTCGATGGTGCGGTCTATTCACCGGCCCTTTTCGAATACACAGAAACCGCATTCGGTGGCGAGTTCGAGACCGAAGCAGATTATCGCGATGAATTTGTAGCTGAACTGATTGAAGAAAAAGGCTGGATTATCTGGCCATTGATCCCTTTCAGTTACGATACGGTCAATCTCGACCTACCCGTTCCAGCCCCCGCACCCCCTAGTGCCGTCAACTGGTTGGGCACGGACGACCAAGGTCGCGATGTTTTAGCCCGCACAATATATGGCTTTCGCATTTCTGTTCTGTTTGGCTTAACCCTAACACTTATTAGTGCTGTCGTTGGCGTATCAGTAGGTGCGTTCCAAGGGTTCTACGGTGGGCTTTTGGATTTGCTCGGTCAGCGCTTTATGGAAATTTGGGGCGGCATGCCGATGCTATATTTGCTGATCATTATGGCCAGCGTCATTACACCCAATTTTTGGTGGTTGCTGGGCTTGATGCTGTTGTTCAGCTGGATGGGGTTCGTTGGCGTTGTCCGGGCTGAATTTTTAAAGGCACGTAATTTAGATTTTGTCCGTGCTGCAAAAGCCCTGGGCGTGTCAAATTTAAAAATAATCTATAAACACATCCTGCCGAATGCCATGGTCGCAACTGTCACCTTTATGCCGTTCACTCTGGCGGGTTCAATCACGACTCTCACCGCGCTCGATTTTTTAGGTTTTGGATTGCCTATTGGCTCGCCCTCGTTAGGGGAATTGTTGAACCAAGGCAAAGCCAATTTGACGGCCCCTTGGTTGGGTATTACCGGCTTTGTGGTTATTGCCACCATGCTCAGCTTACTCGTATTTATGGGGGAGGCAGTGCGCGATGCGTTCGACCCAAGAAAGGTATATAGATGAGCGTTTTATTAGAAATCGAAAATCTTTCAGTGACTTTTGGCCATGGCGACAGAGCCGTGGAAGCTTTGCGCGGCGTATCATTCCACATTAACAAAGGTGAGACCGTGGCATTAGTCGGTGAGTCCGGGTCAGGCAAATCCGTTATGGCATTATCCGTCATGCAATTGCTGCCGTATCCGTTAGCGCATCACCCCAGCGGTAGTATAAAGTTTAATTCACAAGAACTGGTTGGGTTGCCCGATAACCAAATGCGGGTTTTGCGCGGCGATCATATTGCAATGATTTTCCAAGAACCTTTAAACTCTTTGAATCCGCTTCATTCTATCGAAAAACAAATTGCTGAAGTCTTATTTTTACACAAAAAATTATCCTTCGCCAAAGCCCGTGCTCGGGTTGTTGAGTTGCTTACGTTGGTTGGTCTGGAAGAAGCCATCACCCGGCTGGGCGCCCTGCCCCACGAATTTTCAGGTGGCCAACAACAGCGTATTATGATTGCGATGGCGTTAGCAAACGATCCGGATTTGTTGATTGCGGACGAGCCAACAACTGCACTTGATGTAACCGTTCAAGCGGAGGTTTTGAAACTGCTTAAAAAAATTCAAGTCAAATTGGGTATGGCAATTTTGTTCATCACCCATGATCTCGGCATTGTTCGCAATATGGCGGACCGGGTTTGCGTTATGAACGACGGGCTGATTGTTGAGGAAGGCGACGTTAAGCAAGTATTTAATTCCCCCGCCCACGTCTACACCCAACATTTATTAGCATCTGAGCCCAAAGGCTACCCGGATGATGCAGACCCATCTGCACCCAAAATTATTTCAGGTGCGGACGTTAAAGTTTGGTTCCCGATCAAAAAAGGGATTTTACGCAGAACCGTCGGCCATGTTAAGGCTGTCGATGGTATATCATTAACCGTCCGCGAAGGCCAAACTTTGGGTGTGGTTGGCGAATCGGGTTCAGGTAAATCGACCTTGGGCCGCGCCCTGATCCGGCTAGAGTCCTGTGAAGGTGATATCCAGTTTCGGGGCGATCAATTACAAGGGCTGACATCCAAACAGCTGCGCCCGTTGCGCCGTGAAATGCAGATCGTCTTCCAAGACCCCTATGGATCGTTAAGCCCGCGTCAATCGATTGGGCAAATCATTGAAGAAGGATTGCTGGTTCATAACCTAGGCGGCAACCAAGATGAGAGGCGCAAACTGATTGACGATGTGTTGCGCGAGGTTGATTTGGTGCCCCAAATGCAAGATCGCTATCCGCACGAATTCTCCGGTGGCCAGCGCCAGCGCATCGCCATAGCCCGGGCGCTTGTATTGCGGCCAAAATTTATTGTTTTGGACGAGCCGACCAGCGCGCTGGATATGTCGGTGCAGGCCCAAATTGTTGAATTGCTTCGGGATTTACAGAAAAGGCATAATTTAGCGTACCTATTTATCAGTCATGACCTAAAAGTCGTTCGCGCAGTTAGTCATGATATTATTGTTATGAAGGCCGGAAAGGTTGTTGAATTTGGCCCCGCGTCTCAAATTTTGGATGCCCCAAAACAGCCTTACACCCAAGCCCTAATGGCCGCCGCTTTTGATCTTAAAGTCGACGAAAGCCGGGTTGTTAGGCAATGACGCCCCGCCCTATAATCTGCTTAGTTTAGTTTGCTACAGCCGTTCTCAACACGCATCCCCTATTGACTCCACCGCCATAAATCCCGATAGGAGTATGTCTTAAAAATTGCTCCGCATTGGGGCTGTGGGAGAATTCAGTTTATAAATTTAATGTTTATATCGAACGAAGATCGCGTTGATGCGTGGTGCGAATATTTGCAGGCTGAGTTGCAGGACTTAAACTTTTATGCATGGCCACAAGATGCTGATGCCATTGATCCACTTGATATTGATTATGTATTAGCTTGGAAACCACCTCCCGGCGTAATCAAAAGATTCCCTAACATCAAAGCCATTTTATCTTTGGGTGCAGGCATAGATGGTATTACGTGCGATCCGGAATTGCCCACCAACAAACCCGTTGCCCGTTTGGTTGATACCTCCCTAACTCAAGGTATGACACATTACATTGTCTATTGGACGATCCATCACCATCGCGACATGGACAAATACCGAGCATTTGAAGCTTCTAAAACATGGACTCAATTGCCGCAAGCAATTGCATCGAATCGTAAAGTTGGGATTTTGGGTTTGGGTGAATTAGGGACAGCCGCCGGGCGCGCCTTATCCAGCTTACACTTCGAAGTCGCCGGATGGTCGCGTTCTGAAAAGAAGATCGACGGGATCACCAGTTATTTTGGTGACGACGGTCTATCTGATTTTTTAGCCCGCTCTGAAATCTTGATTTGCTTGCTGCCCTTAACCGATGCAACAGCTGGAATTATCAACTCAAAACTACTCAACCAATTGCCTAAAAATGCGGTTTTTATCAATTGTGCACGCGGCGGTCATGTTGTTGATGATGACCTTTTGGCGGCACTTGATCAGGAGCATTTATCGAAAGCGGTTTTGGATGTATTCAACACCGAACCCTTACCATCCGATCACCCCTATTGGGATCATCCAAAAATTACCGTAACGCCGCATATCGCTGCATTGACAGCACCACATTCTGGGGCGGGGTATGTGGCTGAAAACATCAGGCGGATTGAGCGCGGAGAAGTGCCGATGAATTTGATTGATTTGGCCAATGGCTACTAAAATTCATAAAAAACGAGCGTCACATGACATTGGCCTGCCGCCCATAATCGTGTGACGTAGCACCTTTTAAAAAGTTATTTTGTCGACCCAACCGTAGGAATAAGCAAGCAGCGCGATACCCAAAACCACCCGATAAAGAGCAAACGGTGCAAACGTTGCCCGACGCAACCAAGCCATCAAAAGAGCGATCGCAATCAACGCTGCTGCAAACGACATTCCAGCGCCCAAAAAGACATCGTTGGTTAATTGGGCATCACCTGATTTCCATAGATCATAGCCCTTTAAAGAGCCTGCGCCCAGAATCGCTGGGATCGACAAAAGCATTGAAAACCGGGCCGCATCGGAACGTTCCATACCCAAACCGCGGGCTGCAGTCATGGTGATTCCGGAGCGCGATACGCCCGGAATAAGTGCCAAAACCTGCGCAAAACCAATAATTAAGGTGTCTGAAATTGTTAAATGCTCAATCCGGCGCAGGGTCATTCCTATTTGGTCTGTGATCATTAAAACCAAACCAAACCCAAGCGTCGTCCAACCAACTAATTCAATGCTTCTAATACCCGCAGGGTAATAGTAGTTCATGGCATACCCAGCGGCAATAACCGGCAGTGTTGCGAGTACCAAATAACCGAAAAGCTTAGTACCTGAATTACTTCTGCCACGCATAGTTTGCGCCAATCCGGAAGTCATATTCCAAACATCACGCCACAAATAGAGCAATACCGCGCCTAATGTGCCGACATGTACCGCCACATCCAGCATCAATCCTTGATCCGGTATCTGTAGGAAAACCGGGACCAAAACCAAATGCCCAGACGAGCTGATAGGTAAAAATTCTGTAATGCCTTGCACCAATGCAAGAATCGCCAGATGTAATAGTGGCACTCGTTGGTCCCCCCTTGAAGCTTATAAATTGTATACCAACTCTGGTGCTATAGACAAGCCGATTACGGCGCGGCATATATGTAGGAGTGGTTTAATGGTGAGGCATTAAGTGAATGACGGAACGGCCAAATATTGGGATATTATTGGATTATGAGGGTGGAGGTTCGTTCTCGAAACGCCCGCATTATGCCTTACGCACAATCTATTTCGATGCCATTTGGAACGCTGGCGGCACCCCCGTTGGTATCCCGTATATAGAGGCCGCTACAGACAAATTTATCCAACTTTGCGCCGGCTTTGTATTCCCTGGCGGCACTTATCCGTTCCCAGCACGGCTGTATGGAGAGTCAGAAAACGGGCCAGAAACTCTTCACCCCAGGTTCAAATTTGAAGAGCATTTGATGGGACATCTGATTAACGAAAACCAGCCTGTACTGGGCGTTTGCGCCGGAATGCAGGTGATGGCGGGTCTCTATGGCGGCACCTTTTACCGCAATTTACACGATGCCGTTGAAACTGATATAGATCACCTAAACCACCGCCCCGCTGAACAATGCGCGCACGGTGTTGATGTGGTTTCCGGCTCACACTTACACAGCGTTTTGGGCGTCACGCAAATATTAGTAAACACAGCCCATAACGAAGCCTTGAATAACAATCCAGATGGCCTGATGATTAACGCAATAGCAGAAGACGGGGTTGTTGAAGGCGTTGAAATCCCAAATAAACGGTTTTGCCTTGGTGTCCAATGGCACCCTGAATTTTTCGCTACCGATGGCGATGCACATTTTAATTTATTTACTGCCTTGGTCGACGCGGCCAAGCAAGACAGCTAACGAGAGTAACGAATGACAATGAAGCTAAAAGATCAAGTTATCGGCATGGCCGGATGTGGCAATATGGGTTTACCCATGGCAAAACAATTGCAAAAGGCTGGGCTCGAAGTCTTTGGCTTTGACGTACGCCCCTTACCAGAATTTGGGGACTTTCAAGACCGCATGATCGAAGACCCCAATGAATTTTCAGACAGAGTCGACATCGTTTTTTCGGTTGTTCGCGACTGGCAACAAACCCAAGATTTATTGTTTGATAAACAAGCTATTTTCAAGCACCCAAACCAACCAAAAACGCTGGCCATTAGCTCAACCTTATCACCTCGCGTGCTGGATCAAATTCAAAGCCGCTTACCGGAAGACGTGATGTTGATCGACACGCCGATGTCGGGAACCGGTTTTCGGGCGATTGATGGATCGTTGACGTTTATGGTTGGTGGGCCTGAAAATGTCGTTGAGCATTTAATGCCTGCATTTAACGCCATGGGCAATGAAGTCCACCGCTTAGGGCCCGTCGGTTCTGGGTTAAAATGTAAAGTAGTTAATAATTTTGTTGCCGCCGCGGGCATTGTTGCGGTCCGCCATGCGCTCGCTTCAGCCGATGCTTTAGGCGTTGAGCGTGAAACCATTTTGGAAGTCATGCGAACTAGTTCCGGCAGCACATGGTATGGCGATAATTTTGATTCCATCGACTGGTCCGACCAAGCTTACGCACCCACCAACACCATGGGAATTGTCAAAAAAGACGTCGCCGCTTATTTGGATGCGGTTGATGGAATGGAAACTAAATCCGCTTCAGATTTTGAACAAGCCGTCCATACCCATTTAGGTCTCATAAAGGCACTTAACTAATGAATTTCCAATCGTGGCGTGTTTGGGTTACAGTTGCCGGGATAAGCGGTGCCATTGCGGTTGGCCTTGGTGGATATGGTTATCATAAACTGGCGGGCGATAAAGCTATCCGGGATATTTTCGCCACCGCCGTGCAGTACCACATGTGGCACACCTTGGCGCTTTTTGCCGTCTCGTGGTTAGCCGCAAACCGCACAGACCGCGCCGCCTATTGGGCAGTCAGAGCCGGATGGTCTTTCGTTGGTGGGATTTTCTTATTCTCAGGAACGCTCTATTCCTACTGCCTCATCAACGCCGAACCCGTAGGCGCAGCCGCTCCCATCGGTGGAATGCTGTTTATAAGCGGCTGGGTAATGCTCGCCTGGAGCGCCATAAAGAAGCCCGGTTCTAGCGCCTGATACCTTTTCAACACAGATTGCTAAAACTGCAATTTCATATGACTATCGACTTATAGTATTATTGTTAGGAACCTTTGCTAATGGCAATCCACCCATAACTTGATAATATCATGAGAGAAAGTAAGCCTTAGACTGAGGTTTTATAATGTAAAAGGCTTCTCTTTCACTGATAAATCGGAAAATAAATTAGCTCATTATTTTGTAAAACCTATATCACTAGCATTTAAAAATACTTCAGAGAATACCTCATAAAAAGGTAAAGCCATGTTCTCTCAAACCGGATTGGAGCTATTGAAAATGTGTGGCTCAAAACCAAATATTGAATTCCTTAAATATACGTTGGGTAGGTGGTTATCAGGCGATAAACGCACAACATCATGCTCAATACCCGCAAAAGATGCGCATACTGCTTGGTAGTACCAGTCCCTCCCCTTTTATGGGGGGGTTCTTCTATTGAAATTAAGCAAACCCTTGAAAAGGGCCCTCTTCGCCCTTAATACTCCTATCATGAACATTCAAGCAAAAATATGTGGGCTTCAGACCTCTGATTCTGTTGATTGCGCTGTTGAGGCTGGGGCTTCGATGGTTGGTTTTGTGTTTTTTCCACCGTCGCCGCGCTCTGTTAGTATTTCCGATGCAGCAGCACTTACATCTCGGGTGCCGGACGGTGTTAAAAAAGTGGCGCTTACGGTCAATGCGGATGATGCTTTGTTGGCGGATATTGTCAAAAATGCGGGCGTTGATATTTTGCAGCTACACGGAAATGAAGAGCCTGAGCGGGTGTTTGAAATTCGCCATACTTTTGGCCTGCCGGTGATCAAGGCGTTACCGGTTGAGGATCAAGTTGATTTGATGGTGGCACGCGGCTATGACGCGGTGGTTGATTACTTTTTGTTTGATGCCAGACCGCCCAGCGACGCGACCCGGCCGGGCGGCAATGCCGTTGCTTTTGATTGGAAAGTATTGAACGGATTTTCGCTTGCTAAACCTTGGTTATTGGCCGGTGGATTAACGCCAGAGAACGTCGCCGAAGCCGTCCAAATTAGCGGCGCACACTGGGTTGATGTGTCCTCAGGGGTGGAAAATACGACCGGTAACAAGAATTTAGACAAAATTCGTCAATTTTTAGAAGCTTTAGAACCCAAATAACACAAATTCGGGTTCGTTTTTTCTGCCCATATGTGTTTTATTGCGAACATCGGATATACATGCCGGAACTTACAGGAATTTTTTATGACGAAGCATAATACATATCGCGCTGGAGCCGACGAAGACGGGCATTTTGGCATTTACGGCGGGCGCTATGTCGCCGAGACTTTGATGCCCCTTATTTTGGCAGTTGAGACCGAATGGAACAAAGCCAAAAGCGACCCCGACTTTTGGAAAGAGTTTCATTATTATATGAAGCATTACGTTGGTCGCCCGAGCCCGTTGTATTTTGCGGAGCGCTTAACCGAGAAATTTGGTGGCGCAAAAGTTTATTTCAAGCGTGACGAGCTGAACCACACCGGTGCGCACAAAATTAATAACACCATCGGTCAAATTTTGATGGCCAAACGCATGGGCAAAACCCGTATTATTGCGGAAACGGGTGCTGGGCAACATGGCGTTGCAACGGCAACGGTTTGCGCCTTGTTTGGCCTACCCTGCATCGTCTACATGGGAGCCACCGACGTTGAACGGCAAAGCCCCAATGTGTTTCGGATGAATTTGTTAGGCGCAGAAGTTCGCCCCGTAACATCGGGAACGGGCACTTTAAAAGACGCCATGAACGAAGCATTGCGGGACTGGGTTTCCAACGTCGATGATACGTTCTACATCATCGGCACCGTTGCTGGTCCACACCCATACCCAACCATGGTCCGTGATTTCCAGAGTGTGATTGGTGATGAAGTCCGCGAACAAATGCAAGAAGCAGAAGGCCGCTTGCCCGATACGTTGGTAGCATGCTTGGGTGGTGGATCAAACGCAATGGGCTTGTTTCATCCGTTTTTAGATAACGAGACGGTGGAGATTATTGGCGTTGAAGCTGGCGGAAAAGGCATAGATACGGATGAGCATTGCGCTTCGTTAACCCTTGGAAAACCCGGCGTATTGCACGGCAACCGAACCTATTTATTGCAAACCGATGGCGGCCAAATTTTGGACGGGCATTCGATTTCAGCTGGATTGGATTACCCCGGTATTGGCCCAGAGCATTCATGGCTGAAAGATAGAGGCCGGGTCAATTATGTATCCGTGACGGATAATGAAGCTTTGGACGCGTTTCAATTGTGCACCAAAGCCGAAGGAATTATCCCGGCATTAGAGCCAAGCCATGCGCTGGCTCATGTGGCTAAAATTGCAGGGTCATACCCAAGAGATCACTTGTTGGTTTTGAACATGTGCGGGCGCGGCGATAAGGATATTTTTGCAGTCGCCAAACACTTAGGGATCGACATGGGCGATACGGATCAGGGATAAGAAAATGGCACAACAAACCGAGACCCGTATTACAAAAATGTTCGATCGTTTGAAGGCCGAAGGCCGTGGCGGTTTGGGCACGTTCATTACTGCTGGCGACCCGGATTATGATACTGGGTTAGAGATTTTGATGGGGCTGGCAAATGCGGGCGCTGACATGATCGAATTTGGCATTCCATTCAGCGACCCAATGGCCGATGGTCCGGCAATTCAAGCGAGCTCGTTGCGCGCTTTAAAAAAGGGAATGACCCTTGCAAAAACGTTGAATATGGTCCGCGAATTTCGCAAACAAGACGACGTAACGCCCATCATTTTGATGGGATACTACAATCCGATCTATATTTATGGCATCGACATCTTTTTAGCTGATGCCAAAGAAGCCGGCATTGACGGCTATATTGTTGTTGATTTACCGCCAGAAGAAGAAAATGAATTGTGTAAACCAGCAATAGCCGCAGGCATGAATTTTATTTATTTAACCGCGCCAACGACTGACGATGAACGCTTGCCCCGGGTGGTAGAGAATGCATCTGGATTCATTTATTTCGTCTCTATTACGGGTATTACCGGCACCAAGTCAGCAACATCCGCTGATATTGCTCCGCATTTAGAGCGCATTCGAAAACACACCAATTTGCCGATTGCTGTTGGCTTTGGCATAAAAACTCCCAAAAATGCTGCAGATACTGTTAAGGTAGGGGACGCGGCGGTTGTGGGATCAGCTTTGGTCAAGGTTATTACTGATAATTTGGATGAAAACGACAACCCGATGCCGGGCATTGCACCAAAGGTTCACAAACTAGTGTCTGAATTGGCGGCGGGTGTTCGTAGCGTAAATAAGAGAATAGGAGCGTAGCGTTGAACTGGCTCAAAAATTTCGTACCCCCCAAGCTACGTAATCTGGTTACGGGTCAAAAGGACATTCCAGAAAACCTATGGCACAAATGTTCGTCGTGCGCGCAAATGATTTTCCATCGTGATTTGGAAAAAAACAATCACGTGTGCCAACATTGTGGCCACCACATGCGAATTAATGCAGAAGCCCGTTTGAAGTTGTTGTTCAATGGCGATGCGTATACGCTGCTTGAGCTTGAAGGCACTATTGCCGACCCGCTTAAATTTAAAGATATCAAAAAATATTCAGACCGCATTAAAGATGCACGTGCAAAAACTGGAAAAGTAGACGCAATAACTGTTGCCAGCGGAAATATGGGCGGCAACCTGGTTGTCGTTGCTGTGTTTGATTTCTCGTTCATGGGCGGTTCCATGGGCATTGCGGTTGGCAACGGTTTGGTTGCGGCCGCACGTGAAGCGGTTGACAAAAACGCATCATTTATCGTCATCCCATCATCAGGCGGAGCGCGGATGCAAGAAGGCATCTTATCTTTAATGCAAATGACCCGGTCGACCGTTGCGGTTGAAGAAGTTAAAGAAGCCGGGCTTCCTTATATTGTTGTTTTAACCGACCCCACAACTGGTGGCGTAACAGCATCGTTCGCTATGTTGGGCGATATTGCGATTGCTGAGCCAGGCTGTCAAATTGGTTTTGCTGGCCAGCGGGTAATTGAACAAACCATCCGCGAAACCTTACCTGAAGGTTTTCAGACGGCTGAATATTTGTTTGATCACGGTATGGTCGACATGGTAACACACCGAGACGAATTGCGCGAAACGTTAATCCGCATCACTGGGCTTTTAAATCCAGGATCATTCGCTGCTGCGTCAGACACATCGGCTCCCATCGCCCTTGAAGACAGCGCCGATGCGCCGATGGCTCCTTTGGTTATTGAAAAGAATGAAATCTTGCCTGTGGATGAAACAATCAAGCTTTAAGCTGGAGTGCTGACGTGAGCCCCATTCTGCACAAACAAAGCGACTTGATTTTGCAGCGCTTGACGTCGTTGCATCCTAAAATCATCGACCTCTCGTTAGGTCGGGTTTTGGCGCTTTTAGAGAAGCTTGGCGATCCACAAAATTATTTACCACCCGTTGTCCATGTTGCCGGAACCAACGCCAAAGGCTCAGTCATAGCGTATATGCGGGCCGCCCTTGAAGCAGAAGGTTATGGCGTTCACGTTCACATATCACCCCATTTGGTCCGCTTTAACGAACGCATTCGATTAAACGGTGAATTGATCAGCGAAGTTGCGTTAAGCGAGCTGTTAGAAGGCTGCGAAAAAATAAACACAAACAAGCCCATTACGTTTTTTGAAATCACCACCTGCGCCGCCTTGGTTGCGTTTGCCAGCGAACCAGCCGATGTCGTTCTGTTAGAGACCGGGCTGGGGGGGCGCTTAGATGCAACCAACGTCATCCGCCAACCGGCTGTAACGGTTTTAACCCCTATTTCATTAGATCATCAGCAATTTTTGGGCGACACAATAACTCAAATAGCTCGTGAAAAGGCAGGCATATTAAAACGCGGTACGCCGTGCGTTGTGGCGAAGCAACCGAGTGAAGCCATGCAATCGATCATTGCGACTGCCCAAGATTTAGGCGTTGCCTTGTATCGTCAAGACGAAGATTGGTCAGTTCATCAGGCTGGTAAAGAATTAATATATCAAAACCCGCACGGTTGCACTGCCCACCCCCTACCCAATTTAGTCGGCCCCCATCAAATCAATAACGCCGGCATTGCCTTAGCCACATTGGACAGATTAGCCGCATGCAAAACATCCCTTGTCGCCCGTCAAACAGGGTTGACCAGTGCCCAATGGCCGGGCCGGATGCAGCGCATGGTAAAGGGACCTTTGTTGGACTTATTGCCCTGTGGGTGGGAAATTTGGATCGATGGTGGGCATAATGAGGCCGCTGCCCAAGCAATAGTTGGACAAGCTCAAGTCTGGCGAGCAGACGTTCCCCGAAAGCCACTCTATGGTATTTTTGGAATGCTCAATTCGAAACAACCCAAAGCTTTTCTAAAGCCCCTAAAAGCGCATATTGCAAATATGAGCTGCATTGGTATCCCCGGCGAGGAAAACGCCCTTAAGCCTGAAGCTCTTTTAACTGCCGCTCAGTGCATAGAAATTCCTGCGACAATATGCCGCTCTGTTGAGCACGCGGTAGCAGAACAAGTCATTTTATCAGCAAACCCGGCACGAATTCTTATTTGTGGATCTCTCCATCTCGCCGGAACTGTTCTCGCTAACCACCAATAATCAAAGCCCTTCTATAATGAATTGCATAAACAGGTGTGCCATTTTTAGGTGTATTTTTTTGTTACTATTCCAAATCTATATGCTATTCATAAACTTCCTATTAATGCGCATTTATTGGCTTCTCGGAAAGATCAACATGACTGTTTTAGAAATACCTGCCAATATTTTAAAATTTAGACGACAGGCCTTTTTGGCCTATGATTGGGATGCAATACAATCTCAAAAGGGCTGTTTTTTATCGGCGACACTTTGACGTAGCTTACACCACAGTACCTAGACCAATCATATTGCCAACACTTAGCCGATAAATACTAACGGATCATTTTATGGCGACGAGCCGGATTGGAGAAGAATTCGCGGTTACTTAAAAGATGCTGATAATTTTATTTTTTCCAAATTCACCCTAATCAAAGGGAAACGCTATAAAGCAATCTCCTTGTGCCAACACGTCCAGTTGCGTGATCAGGTGTTAGACGACTTACAACTTATAGAGCTTTCTGGGGCTGATCGTTTAGACATTGCGGGTCAATTAGAGAGTGTTCAAGAAGCATGTGGACTTGATTCATCGCCAACGTCACTTATGGCGGACTATAATTTATCGCGGACCGTTTATTTAACATTAACTTCTGGCCATATCGCCTGTGTTTCAACGGTAGCAAGTTTGTCGAATGCTAAGGGTGAATGGACATCTTCAGCGATGGTTCTCCTAACCAGTGTATTACCCGAATAACGGCTCACGGGCTATAGAACGTAAATAAAAGATAAAGGCCAAAGCCATTTTAGCTGCTTACAAAGCTTTACAAGCGGATCGATACATCGGCATTTTTGGCGATAACTATGTGGCATCATTTAAAATAAACGGAGCGTTGGGTTTAAACGCGAACACCACCGTTGGTTTTTTAGGCGGTGAAAACTGGCATTAGTTCGTTAATATTGCCATAAAGCCACTTTCACGAATATAGCCCTTCGCTCTGGCTTTGCTTTTAAAAATTATCTTTACGTTTACGTGTTTCTGCAAAAACATCAACTAAATCAGCGCCAACCAAACCAACCATTTTCTGCAACTCAGCGCTGCTGGGGCGCAAAAAGGGATTTGTTTCTTTTTCGATAGCTATGGTTGAGGGAATAGTTGGTTTTCCCGCTTTGCGCAATTGATCAACTTCAGCCATACGGTCCACCAAAGCTTTGTTTTTAGGCTCGACAGATAATGCAAAGCGGCCGTTCGATTGGGTGTATTCATGGGCACAAAAAACCTGTGTTTGATCCGGCAGAGCGGTAAACTTGGCTAACGAATTGATCA
>CALJEW010000196.1 GCA_938074585.1 uncultured Rhodospirillales bacterium
GATTGCGCGGTTTCGATTTTGGCTTGTGTTGTGCAAATAAAATCATCTGCGACTATTTCAATTTTGTTACCCGCAGCTAATGTAAACTTCGCCATGGCGTCCGCATCATCTTCACCCAACGGGTCTTCAATGGCGACAATAGGATAACGCTGCAACCAACCCAATAGCATTTCAGATAATCCGTCCGAATCAACATCACGGTCATCGGTCGATAATCGGTAACGTCCGTTTTTACCAAAATCTGTGGCCGCAATATCCAATGAAATAGCTATGTCTTGACCCGGCGTGAATCCAGCCCCTTCAATCGAGCGCACTAGAAAATCGAGCGCCTGTTCGTTTGAATTAAACGCTGGCCAAAAACCACCTTCATCAGCAACACCTTGCATTAACCCAGCATCGCTCATCAACTTTCCAGCCGTCATATAGACTTCGGCCGTCCATTCCAACGATTGCGCGTAACTTTTTGCACCAACCGCAATAACCATAAAGTCCTGCACATCAACCCGTCGTCCGGCATGGGCACCACCACCAAAAATCTGGATTTCCGGCAACGGCATAAGCAAATCCGTCGCATTACCAGCCAAATAGTTCCATAAGGGGACACCCGCTGATGCCGCTGCTGCATGCGCAATTGCCATTGATGTGGCAACCAATGCATTGCCACCTAAGCGGCATTTGTTGGGCGTTCCATCCAAATCAATCATCGCTTGATCCGCACCAGCTTGATCTGTCACATCGCGGCCTTTTAATAAGTCCGACAGTTCACCGTTCACAGATGAAACAGCATGTTGAACATCATATCCGCCAAAGGTTTTTCCGCCATCGCGTTTATCAACCGCTTCCGCGCTTCCCGTCGATGCGCCTGCTGGGGCAATAGCGCGGCCCATGGCGCCACCTGATAAATGAACATCAACCTCGACCGTTGGGCGACCGCGCGAATCCCAAACACGGCGGCTATGTAGATTTTTAATTGTACCGGTCACGTCATAAGTTCCTTTATCCACGTGGCGCGAACATCGGACAATTTGGTGGGAGGTGTCCCCAACGAAGCCCGTGCACACCGGCGCACCTTATTTTTATTATCTTCATCGGTAATGTATTCTACCGGCGACTTGCCATCAACGCGGCCCAAAAACAGCCCCGGCAACAAACTTGCAGCCCGCGCTTCCAAGTCATTGGGCGCTTCCCAATCGACGCCAACTAAATAGCTTTTAACCATCGCATCGTAGCTTAATAGAAACTCAGGCGTTGATCCGGGCGTCCACAGGCATTTCAGTAAAAAATGATTTAGACAAAAAGCCAAATCAAACGCTGGGTCACCCATACATGCGCATTCTGCATCCAAAAACACCGGACCATTTGGGCCTAGTAGAATGTTTTTAGGGCTTACATCACCATGGATCATACACAGCTTCGTATCTGCGGTACGTTTGCTCAACCCAAGCAGCTGATCTTTCAAATCGAGGTGCTTATTTGCCGTGGCTTCTAAGTAAGGTTCCAAGCGGATGGCATGAAAAATACCAGCGTGTGGAAATTGTTTGGCGACAGCCGCATCACCCACCGTACCGCTATGAACTTTGGCTAACAACGCCCCAACCTGCTCAGCCGCTTGAATATCAACCCGCCCATCACGCAATTCAGACTTCCAAAGCTTGTGCGTATTCGTATCTAGAAAATCCATGGCGAACATCATACCCACCTTGTCTTGCATTAAAATGGCAGGGGCTGCTCCCGGCACCAGATTACTGGCAATGGAATACCACGCCACTTCAAATTCATTACGTTCAACTGGTGCAAACCAATCGGCTTCAACTTTTAATTTAGATAAAGCCTGTTTGACACAAAACACACGCTCAGGAGTTATGATTTTCCAAATGTCCGAAGAAACACCGCCCGTTAGTGCTTCAAATGTTGCGTCTTCAGCGGTTTCAATAAGGCCGGCTTTTATCAGGGCACTAATCAAATTTGGATTAATATCAGCCATTCAACCCATCGGCCTTTTTACGAAATAGACCAAAACCAAACATCCCGACAGTCATAGCAGCCACAAAAATCAACGGCTTTTCTAAACCAAATGACAATGCAGAGATCGCAGGCCCCGGACAGAACCCACCAAGTCCCCAGCCGACACCAAACATCGCAGCTCCAATAAGAAGGGAGGAATCGATATCGTTTTTGGTTGGCATGGTAATATCAATATCTAGCAACGTTCTAAAACGCTTTTTGGCAATCATGAAGGCGGGCACAGTAACAAGCAACGCGCCGCCCATAACAAATGCCAATGACGGGTCCCATGCCCCAGTTACATCTAAAAATCCAATTACTTTAGAAGGGTCAATCATCCGCGATACGGTCAATCCAACACCAAATAAGACGCCTGATAACAAAGCAAAAATAATAATAGTCATGGTCAGCCTCCCCATACTATGAGATGGCGTGTCACATACACGCACGCAGCCCCGGCCGCCATGAACACAATCGTTGCAACGATCGAGCGTACGGAAAAGCGTCCGATTCCACAGACACCGTGCCCGCTTGTGCATCCAGAGCCCATCCGGGTTCCCACACCAACCAGCAATCCAGCAATCACCAGTATCGGTATGTCTGTTTCAATTTTGACAGGATTAAT
>CALJEW010000197.1 GCA_938074585.1 uncultured Rhodospirillales bacterium
ATGGTAATGGGAAACCTTCACAATAAAACTCGATGGGTGAACCAATAGATAACGGCAGCCAAATACACAAAATCACGCTTCATGGTAATATAGGTAATATCCATAGCCCAATTCCCTGAAGGGAATGTCTCATAATCGTGTGGCGACCTGATTGGGCAGTATGTTAGGAAGCTAAGGGGTAGTCTAGGCGCAACTTGTCGATCCGGCACATCAGTCCGAGGCCGGTGTTGGTTAAGGAAAGTTGTCATATGAGCAAGCCACAGTTGTCTATATATTCGGTAAAGTACTTAACCATACAGACGAGAAAGCAATAGGCCGGACGTAATTTCGTTCCACTCCACAAAAGTATCAGGTTTAGTGATGTTTAAGAAATAATTCATAAAAAAATGGCACTCAATTTGAGCGCCATTTTTCTTCATCATACTTAATGAAATCTTATATGCGATCGGCGACTTTCTTAAAGTCACGTCCGGTTTCACCCGTATATAGCTGACGTGGACGCCCAATCTTTTGTGATGGGTCTTCAATCATTTCGTTCCACTGTGCAACCCAACCAACGGTCCGGGCCACAGAGAACAACACAGTAAACATGCTGGTTGGGATGCCGATTGCACGGAAGATGATGCCAGAATAGAAATCGACGTTCGGGTAGAGTTTTTTCTCGATAAAGTAAGGATCTTCAAGCGCAATACGTTCAAGTTCCATAGCAATATCAAGTAACGGCTCATCCGTAATACCAAGTTCACCCAATACTTCGTGGCAAGATTCTTGAAGAACTTTAGCGCGGGGATCAAAGTTTTTATAAACTCGGTGACCAAAGCCCATAAGACGGAACGGGTCGTTCTTGTCTTTTGCTTTTGCAATGAATTCGGGAATATTTTTTACATCACCAATTTCTTCAAGCATATTCAGCACAGCTTCGTTAGCACCACCATGTGCAGGGCCCCAAAGCGATGCAATACCCGCTGAAATACAAGCGAACGGATTAGCGCCACTTGAACCAGCCAAACGAACTGTCGATGTAGATGCATTCTGTTCGTGATCAGCGTGCAAAATTAAAATTTTGTCCATGGCTTTCGCGATGGTTGGATTGATTATGTATTCTTCAGCCGGGTTTGAGAACATCATGTACAAGAAGTTCTCAGCATAAGTTAGATCATTACGCGGATAGACAAACGGCTGACCAACAGAAAACTTATATGCCATAGCCGCGATTGTGGGCATTTTAGCAATCAAACGGTACGATGCGACCATACGGTGCTTTGGATCTGTAATATCAGTCGAATCGTGATAAAATGCGGAAAGGGCACCGACAACGCCGCACATAACGGCCATTGGGTGCGCATCGCGACGGAAACCACGAAAGAAATACATCAGTTGCTCATGCAGCATTGTGTGATATGTGATGTCATGCTCAAACTTGCTTTGCTGTTCTTTAGTTGGAAGCTCACCGTACAAAAGCAAGTAACACGTTTCCATGAAATTAGACTCTTTAGCCAAATCAGCAATCGCATACCCACGGTATAATAAAACGCCTTGGTCGCCATCAATGTAAGTGATTTTTGATTCGCAGCTTCCTGTAGATGTGAAGCCAGGATCGTAGGTGAAATGGTCCGTATGGGCGTATAATTTACGAACATCGATAACATCTGGCCCAATGGATGCAGGGAATACCGGTAATTCGTATGTTTCACCTGAGGTGTTATCCGTAAGTGTGTAAGTTCTGTTTTTATTTTCGCTCATATTTTTACCTTTTCTCAAATTCAGACTGCCGCATGGCGCACGATGCGCTTTGCTTAGTCCTTAAAATTCAAATGGCCCCCATTAATATTAGGAGCGTGTTCCTATAGATAAAGCATCTTCAAGCCGTCCTAATGCTTCGTCACGTCCTAAAACAGCCATAACGTTGAAAATGCTGGGCGACACTGTTGTACCCGTCAGAGCGGCCCTCAGTGGTTGCGCGACTTTACCAAGTTTCAATTCAGCTGATTCTGCGAACGCTTTAACCGTTTTTTCAATTTCCTCAACCTGCCAGTTTGCTAGCTCTGACAATTCTTTGAGTACGTTTGAGAGATGCGATAAAGAATCAGAATCCAGCATACTGAGCGCTTTTTCTGTCATCTCTAATGGTCGAATTTTAGCATAAAATTCAGCGTTTTCAGATAGTTCCACAACCGTCTTAGCGCGTTCTTTTAGTTCATCCATTCCTTTTTTTAGCCGATCTGGGGTAGCTTCTGCAAGCTTTCCGTCGAATTTTTCCTGTAATGTTGAAGTAACTAATTTGCTCAAGTCCTCATTATGAGCAGATCTTATGTAGTTACCGTTCAAATTTGTCAGCTTAGCAAAATCAAATCGCGCTGCTGAACGCCCGACTGAGCTTAAATCAAACCATTCAATAGCTTGCTCTGTTGAAATGATTTCTTCATCCCCATGTGACCAGCCAAGGCGAAGTAAGTAATTACGCAAAGCTTCAGGCAAAAACCCTTGGTCACGATACGCATCAACTCCAAGAGCACCATGACGCTTCGACATTTTGGCCCCATCGGGTCCATGAATAAGTGGGATATGGGCAAACGTTGGCGTTTCCCAACCTAGAGCTTGATATAATTGAGTTTGGCGAAAAGAGTTTGTTAAGTGGTCATCACCCCGAATGACGTGGGTAACGTCCATATCATGATCATCAACAACCACGGCCAACATGTATGTGGGTGAGCCATCAGCGCGCAAAAGCACCATGTCGTCCATTTGTTTGTTGGCAACGATAACGTCACCCTGAACCAAATCGGCAATCGTTGTATCGCCTTCCATAGGCGCTTTCAGACGAATAACAGGGGAAACACCCGCCGGTGCACAAGAAGGGTCGCGGTCGCGCCATCGGCCATCATACATGCGCTTGTGGCCCTTTGCCCGAGCCACGTCACGCATTTTGATTAATTCCTCTGGGGAACAGTAACATTTATAAGCATTTCCACTGGCCAATAACTTCTCAACAGCCGCCCGATGGACATTGGCGCGTTCAAATTGAGAAATTGCCTCGCCATCCCATTCAAGCCCTAACCACTTCATGCCATCCAAAATTGCGGCAACGGCGCCATCCGTCGAGCGCGCCCGATCTGTGTCTTCGATCCGCAATAGGAACTTACCCCCGTCGCCGTATTGTTGGTGGTGCTGTGCAAAAAGCCAGTTGTATAAGGCAGTACGTGCGCCGCCAATATGAAGGTAACCAGTTGGTGACGGGGCAAATCGAGTAACAATCGTCATGCGTTTTATAAATCCAAATCAAGCGTTTTAAAAATAGTGATGGGTTCTTACCACATAAAATAAGCATGTGCAGCTAAACAGTTATAAAAGGCCAAAACATAAAAAAGTTGATTGTTAAAGAACCCTTTCTCTTTCAGTTGAATATGGAACTCTTGGTTTTATTCACCCTTAGCTTTTAATCAACGCTTCCTGCGGATCAGGATCTTTGGATTCTATGAGCTCCTGTTATGTTGGCGATTGGAATTGGTATTTATTTCAGTCTCCCTAATGAACCTGGATTGGGGATGGGCTGTTACCCGGCTTGCAACTCTAAAAACTTGGGGCGTGAGATCATTTCAATATCCGGGCTTTGGTTATTTATTCGACAATAAAAGTGGCGGCTAATGGCAAGCCCCGCTTTGGCAATTGGGTTTTATCGGTTTTGGTTACCCAACACCATGTCTTGATCATCGACAGCCTTGCCTGCATTTTTGCCATTAAAACCAACGACGGAAAGCTGATGATATCAAGTTTACGCCAAGAGGCGCGGGACCCTAAATAGTGATTGCATCACTTAGGCATTCAAAATGCAACCTTAATCCATGATTATTTAGACCACAATGATACACGTTTACCTATCCGTAACGATACAAGCGGTTGTTTGTACAGCAAAGATCAAACAAAAATGGCCAGCCCAAAAAGTTATTGATCATTTTTAATTTGGGGCAAACCGGCACGTACGCTTGGTCCATAACGGGGGCCATGTTAAAATTCATTCAACAAACAAAGGACACGGCAACAGGCTTTGGGTTTTAAAGCGCCAAAAAGTCAACTCAAACTCAGTCTGCTGCCAAAAACTTAATAGCGCCGCATTAACCCAACAAGACGTCCTTGAACTTTAACCTGATCTGGACCACAAATCCGCGTCTCAAACGCAGCATTTGCAGGTTCCAACGCAATTGACCCCCCTTTGCGGCGGATTCGCTTTAAGGTTACTTCCGTATCATCAACAAGTGCGACAACAATATCGCCATTGGCAGCCGTATCGGCGCGGCGGATCAAAACGGTGTCACCGTCAAAAATACCAGCATCAATCATCGATTCGCCTTCAACTTCAAGGGCATAATGCTCACCCAAACCCAACATATCAGAAGGAATGTCTACGGTATTTGTGTTATCACGCAAGGCTTCAATGGCTGTACCCGCAGCAATTTTACCATACAACGGCAACTGAACCGCCGCCGCATCACCTGCGGTTTGCGATCCAGGGATTGAAAAATCACCTTTAATAACATTGGGCTGAAATCCCTGAGGTGCGGCTGGTGTTTGGTGCACAGAAGGGGTATCGGCATTTTCAGGTAATCGCATGACTTCCAAAGCCCGAGCCCGGTGGGGCAGACGGCGGATAAAGCCGCGCTCTTCAAGGCCAGAAATCAAGCGGTGAATGCCAGATTTTGACTTCAAACCCAACGCATCTTTCATTTCATCAAAAGAAGGAGAGACACCGCTAGCGCGTAATCTTTCATCGATAAACATCAAAAGCTGATATTGTTTTTTGGTCAGCATCATAAAACCCCTTAGTGTTCGGCACAGTTCGCTTCAAGGATGAATAGTACATCCGCTAAAGGCGAACCAAAAAATATGGAACAAATTACAAACGTTCACCTATGTTCTAGTTTAGTTCTCTTTTTGCGTCAAGTCTGTTTTTGCTGTGATGCTGATGTGTACGTTAGGAGAACGGATCATATCACCTAACCAGTTGGCCGCGACGACGACC
>CALJEW010000198.1 GCA_938074585.1 uncultured Rhodospirillales bacterium
AGCAACTTCACTTGATGGAAAAATTGCGACGGCTGATGGCCATAGCAAGTGGATTACCGGAACTGAAGCCCGCCAGACGGGGCACCTGCTTAGGGCAACCCATGATGCCATAATCGTCGGAATTGGGACCGCATTGGCTGATGATCCTGACTTAACCTGTCGATTGCCTGGCTTGAACCATGTATCTCCGATCCGAATTATAATCGATAGTCAACTTAGTTTACCTCAATCCCACAAACTAGTAACTTCTGCCCGCCAACACGAAACATGGGTTTGTACTACCAAAAACAGCGATACTAATCGCACCGCTGCATTAGCTGAAGCAGGGGTAATCGTTCTTGAGTGTGATGCATGCTCAGACAAACGAATTGATATAAAAAAACTGGCTCAAATGCTGGCTGAGAAAGGCTTAACCCGTGTTGTTATTGAAGGCGGCGCAAAAATTTCATCTAGCTTCTTAAATCACGACTTAGTTGATCACATTTATTGGTTTCGTGCGCCTAAGATAATAGGTGGTGACGGCTTGCCTACAGCACTTAGCCTTAATATTTCAAAGATAGATGATATAAGGGCATTTACCCAGCAGGGCACATACGATATTGGTCCAGATAAATGTGAAGTTTATTACAGAAACCGAGAAAGTATTTAAGCAGAAAAATCTATGTTTACTGGAATTATTACCGATTTAGGGTGTGTTCGTTCGGTTACTAAAACCGGCGATTGGCGGTTTGAAATCGACACTTCGTTCGATACATCAACCATTGATATGGGCGCATCAATTTGCTGCTCAGGTGTCTGCTTAACCGTTATTGAAACCGGTAACGACTTTTTTGCAGTTGATGTTTCGCAAGAAACCATCTCAAAAACCACGCTGGGACTATGGCAAGAGGGCACACCCATTAACTTAGAACGCTCACTTAAAATGGGAGATGAAATGGGTGGGCATATTGTATCTGGGCATGTGGATGGCGTTGGGCACTTATCTGCCAACACCACCGAAGGAGATTCAGCCCGCTTGTCGTTTGATGCGACCGGGAACTTGATCCGATTTATTGCGGCCAAAGGCTCTGTCACAATTAATGGCGTATCACTCACCGTCAATAGCGTTGAAGGACAAACGTTCGCAGTAAACATCATTCCTCACACTCAAGACGTAACAACGCTTGGCTCTTTGAAAGTTAGTGATCCGGTTAATCTGGAAATTGACATGCTCGCACGTTATGTTGCCCGTCTTATGGAAACGGATAAATAAATTGACTGATCCCAAAGATCTCAACACGACAGAAACAACAGATGTCGCCCGCGCGACTCTTAATTTGGATGCAATTTCACCCATTGAAGATATTATCGAAGATGCCCGCAATGGCCGAATGTTTGTTTTGGTTGATGATGAAGAGCGCGAAAATGAAGGTGACCTTGTGATCCCAGCGCAAATGGCAACACCTGAAGCCATTAACTTCATGGCCAAACACGGGCGCGGCTTAATTTGCTTATCCATGACCCACAACCGACTTCACGAATTAGAAATTCCGTTGATGCCACAACGAAATATTTCACGCCATCAAACAGCTTTCACCGTATCAATTGAAGCGCTTGATGGGGTTACGACGGGTATTTCCGCATCGGATCGAGCCCGAACTGTTGCGGTTGCCATTGACCCATCAAAAAATGCCGGTGACATTGTTAGCCCCGGCCATATTTTCCCGTTGGAATCACGCGAAGGCGGAGTATTGGTGCGGGCAGGGCATACGGAAGCGGCTGTTGATATTTCACGGCTTTCGGGGCTTAATCCATCTGGCGTTATCTGTGAAATCATGAACGAAGACGGCACCATGGCGCGGATGGGCGATCTATTGAATTTTGCCCAGTTCCATAATCTAAAAATCGGCACAATTGCAGACTTGATCGCATACCGCTTAAAGCATGACCGGGTTGTTGAACGCACTATAGATACTGAGTTCACCAGTTCCAATGGCGGTGATTTTAAAATGATCGTCTATACAAACAAAATAGCACATGCAGAACATATCGCGTTAATCAAAGGCGATATTTCAGGCGACGAGCCGGTTTTGGTTCGAATGCATGCATTGAATGTGCTTGAAGATGTTTTGGGCGATTCTGCTGGCGGCAAACAGCACCAACTGCAATCCGCCATGCAAATGATTGGGGACGAGGGCAGGGGCGTGGTTGTCCTTATTCGGGAACCTCATCGTAATTCCGTATCGAACCGTGTTCGAGCTAAACTGGGCGAGCCACAAGTCGTCACGAATGACGAACACGGCAACGAACTTCGAGATTACGGTGTTGGTGCGCAAGTTTTATTAGATTTAGGTATTTTCAACATGATTTTGTTGTCCGATACTAAAAAGACCATCGTTGGGCTTGACGGCTTTGGAATTCAAGTGAGCGAACAGCGCTCAATAACCAATAACAAGGCATAGGTTTTATTATGGATCAACCCGAACGGTTCTTGATTGTTGAAGCCCGGTTTTATGGCGATATAGCAGATGCATTAGTTGAAGGCGCTACTCAAGTCCTTGATGCAGCAGGGGTAGCTTATGACCGTCTTGAAGTCCCGGGCGTTTTTGAAGTTCCAGCTGCGATACAATTTGCGGCAAAAGCGAGCTTAACTACGGCAGCCTCACCAAAATATTCAGGATATATTGCATTAGGGTGTGTCATTCGGGGCGAAACAGACCATTATGATCATATATGCCGTGAAACAAGCCGTTCCCTCATGGATTTAGCCGTCATGGGCAATGCCACATTGGGCTTTGGCATCATAACATGCGAAAATAGGAAGCAAGCATGGGCGCGAGCGTCTGCTGACAAAAAAAATGTTGGTGGAAGTTCGGCTAAAGCTTGCTTGAGAATGAATGATGTTAAAAAGAAATACCTTTATAACCCAAAATGACAACTGAGCCTAAAAAACAACCTAAAAAACCTAATCGTGCTGGCTTTCGCCTTAGCGCATCGCGCCTTTCTGCGGTCCAAGCGCTTTATGAAATTGAAGTTGCGGGCGCAGAACCCAAAGTCGTTTTGCATTCCTTTATCAACAAACGTTGGCGTGAAGTCACATTGCAAGACCCGGATTCAAGCCCTGATGAGGGTGATAGAGCCCACTTAGCAAACCCAGATCCTGATTATTTAACAAAGCTTGTTGAAGGTTTTATTGCCGAAAAAACACGGATTTTAGGTGATCTAGACAGCGTATTGACGGGTGACTGGACTGCAGAACGATTGAATGTGTTGATGCGTATGCTTTTGTGCATAGCATCGTTCGAGCTGATTTTTGAAAAAGATGTTCCAAAGCGCGTTTTAATTTCCGAGTACACAGATTTAGCTCATGCTTTTTTTGAAGACAACGAAGCAGCGTTTGCTGCTGGCATTCTAAGTGCTCTCACAGCAAAATTTAGACCTGAATAAATACCCGCGATGAGAATAAGTATTAAAACCAAAGCTTTGTTTAACGATATGAACACGAAATGATGCCAACACCTTAAGAGGTTCAAGAAAGCTTTGTTATGAAAAAAGCTCTTATTATATTGGTAAGCCTGCTCATTCTTGGTGGTGCAATAACTGGCTCGATGAAGTCCTTAGAGCTCGGCCCCTTTGCTCCAAAGACCGTTGAGGTCATAAAGGTTGTAGAAGAAAAGTTGAAGCCTATATTCATCGATATGGAGCCCATATTGATCCCTATATTTAAGGGAAACCGTCCTGTCGCAAAAATCCAAATTCAAATCAAGCTGGAAACAAAATCCACAGAAAAAGCAATCAAAATTCAACGTATGCTGCCTCGCATTAGCGACACATTTGTGAAAGATTTGCACTCCTTTATGCCTCGCTTACTAAAAGAAAAAAAGCGAATCGATGACTTTATATTAAAACAAAGACTGAAATTAATGCTAGATCGAAATTTCGGAAAAGGTCTTATAGATGACGTCTTTATACAATCTGTTATGGATACGTTTAACTAATAACTCATTGAAAAAACAATACTTAATTGTCTCTGTCGCAAAATTATAAGCGCGGTTTATGGTACGCGAATTAGGCTTGTTTGAGCCTGAGTTGCTTTATGTTTTTTTATCTGCCACATTTTCGCAAGTTTTCAAGATTTTTTCACTGATTTAGATGGAATTTATGGTTATTATTAAATTCCTGTATTTCTATGATTTTGCTGTAAGAGAATCCAAAAACAAGCCAATTAATTCACACGAAACAGGGGTATGGAATGAATCTTTATTATTTAGTCTTAGTATGCGGTGTTACCGCATTGCTTTATGGTGCATGGGCGGTCCGTTCCGTTCTAGCAGCACCTGCTGGTAACGAACGCATGCAAGAAATTGCTGCAGCTATCCAAGAAGGCGCAAGCGCATATTTAAATCGCCAATACACAGCTATTGCAGTTGTTGGTGTCATCATTGGTATTTTATTGGGCTTTTGGCTTGGCGCTTTTAGCGCAATTGGATACGCCATTGGCGCCGTCCTTTCAGGCCTAGCAGGCTTCATTGGTATGCACGTTTCAGTTCGCGCAAACGTCCGTACAACAGAAGCAGCACGTAGTGTTGGTTTAGCTGGTGGTTTGGATGTTGCATTTAAATCTGGCGCGGTAACAGGTATGTTGGTTGTTGGCTTGGCGCTTTTAGGTGTTGCTGGCTACTACATCGTGCTGCGCAATATAATCGACCCTAGCTCAGCAGACGGCATGCGCCATATTCTAGAAGCTTTGATTGCTCTTGGCTTTGGTGCTTCATTGATTTCTATCTTCGCCCGTTTGGGTGGCGGTATCTTCACTAAAGGTGCTGACGTTGGTTCTGATTTGGTTGGAAAAATTGAAGCAGGTATTCCAGAAGATGATCCCCGTAACGCAGGCGTTATTGCGGATAACGTTGGTGACAACGTTGGTGATTGTGCCGGCATGGCCGCTGACTTGTTTGAAACCTATGCGGTGACGATTGTCGGCACGATGCTATTGGGTGCGATCTACTTCACTGGTGCTGATCAGGAAACCATGATGTTGCTGCCGCTACTGATATGTGGAGCTTGCATCATTGCTTCGGTTGTCGCTACTTGGTTTGTAAAGCTTGGTGCCAACAACTCAATCATGGGTGCCTT
>CALJEW010000199.1 GCA_938074585.1 uncultured Rhodospirillales bacterium
CACTGATCCATCATCCAAGGCTCGATTACTACACCGGATCTATCTCCATAAGGAACGGTCATGGGGTTTTCTTCGATTTTGTCTAAAAGACCAAGCGCTTCCATTTCAGCGACAATTATTTTACGTGCCTCAAACCGATCCAAACCTTGATAAGCTTCTGGAACGTTCTCGTTCAATTTGGCATATTTGTCTAAAATATTAATTATTTTCAGATTGTTACGCTTACCAACTTCAAAGTCATTGAAGTCATGTGCTGGTGTTATTTTAACCGCACCGGTGCCTTTTTCAGGGTCTGCGTAGTCATCTGCAACAATAACAAGTTTGCGCCCAACAATCGGCAAAATGCAGTTTTTGCCAACCAAACCTGTATAGCGTTCATCATCAGGGTGAACAGCAACGGCAACATCGCCGAACATGGTTTCGGGGCGTGTTGTGCCAACGGTAATAAACTCGCCATCGCGATCTTCGATGGGGTATTTAAAATACCACATTTTGCCAGTGGTTTCGCGCAGCTCGACCTCTAAATCTGAAATTGCAGTGTGAAGTTTTGGGTCCCAATTAACCAAACGCTTGTCGCGATAAATCAGTCCCGCTTTGTGAAGTTCAACAAAAACCTTGCGTACAGCCTTGCTCAGGCCTCCATCCATGGTAAATCGTTCGCGCGACCAATCACACGACGCGCCCAAACGGCGCAATTGCTTGGTAATCGTACCACCAGATTTGGCTTTCCATTCCCAAACTTTTTCAATGAATTTTTCGCGGCCGTAATCGTGGCGTGTTTTGCCTTCAGCCGCCATTTGGCGTTCAACAACCATTTGCGTTGCAATTCCGGCATGGTCGGTGCCTGGTTGCCACAAAACATCAAAGCCCTTCATGCGCTTATAACGTACAAGAATATCTTGGAGGGTGTTATTGAGCGCATGACCCATGTGTAAGCTGCCAGTGACGTTCGGCGGCGGAATCACGATGGTGTAGGGTTCAGAGCTAGGACGTTGACCACAAGAAAAGACGCTAGATTTTTCCCAGTTTAGGTAATGCTTCTCTTCGATTTCGTCGGGGCGATAATTCTTTTCCAGCATTGCCGGGATCCTTCATAGCGGGCGTCACAAATGCGAACCATTTTTTACCCTTCCAGGCAGGACGGTTCAAGTCGCGTACAAGAATTTGCGCTTAGATGTGCCATAGAGAATATCAAAAAGGTTATATTAAGCTTATCTATCGTCGAGATCTAAGCGCTCAGCTCTGTTGACCATCAAATCAATCTCTTTCTTGACCAAACGTTCGATCAAGTAAGGTAAATTCCGGTCCAGCCATTCGCGTAAAATTGGTTTCAACATTTCACGAACAATACCCTCAAGCGTCATATCGCGTGAACCTGCATCCACGTGCATATCGCGACGATCAAGAATTTTTGCAGCTAGCTCAGATAACACATCAACTGATGCGCGTGCCGCTGGCTGAGATAGAATCTCGCTCGCAACCATATCCGGTGTTAACTCAAGCATTTCCGCTATTACTTCCGGCATAGTCGGAGGGGGTGGCGGTGGTGCGGGTTGAGGCGAAGGTGCTGGAACTGGTTCAGGAATAGGTATTGGTTCGAAAAAAGGTTCTGGCTCAGGCTCGGACTTGAGAATAGGTTGTGGATCCATAGCTATTACAGGCTCAGGTATGGGTTCTGATACCTGCTCGGTAATCTGTTCTGATTCTGGGTCAAGTTTGGGAACATGTTCTAGATCGGGCTCGGGCTCGGACTTGAGAATAGGTTCTGCATCCATAGCTATTCCAGGCTCTGCCGGAGCGTTCTCGTCTTCTGCCAAGATACGACGAATCGACGCCAAAATGTCCTCCATTGAACGTTCTTGGTCGTCTTCTGCTACTGCTGTTTCTTCTTCGCTCATGCCCAATCCATCCGACCATAAGATCGTAATATTGTACTCATATTAGTGTTAACAAAAGGTAACCATGAAAGCGTATTATTTGTAATTCTGATTTGCTACACTCCCCTAACTATTTTCTAGTAACGACCTGAGGCAATTACTGAACATACACATCAGAATCACCGCCAAACCATTTACCTTTGACTTCGCGGTAGTGTTCACGCGGATCGTACAAGGTGACGGGTAATTCTAAACCTAAAACTGTCATCTGCCCGATTGCAGATTTTAATTCGTATACAGCAACAACTTCATCACGTTGTGCGCGGACATGCGATACACGTGAATCTAATAATTCTTGTTCAGCATCTAAAACATCCAAAACAGTACGTGATCCAACAGAAGCTTCGCGCTGAACACCCTCTAAAGCAACCACGTTGGCATCGATTTGAGTGTTAAAAGAGGTTACTTGCGCTTGCGCGGTAATTAAAGCTTCCCAAGCACGTGTTGCGCCAGCCACAGCTATGCGTCGCTGCTCATCAATAACATAAGCTTGTTGGGCTGCTGTTTGGCGGGCTTCACGTAATCGAGAATAAACAGATCCCTGTTGATAAATAGGGATATTAATGCCAATGCTAATGTCTGCTGTGTTTATGTGTCCCTGCTCAGCGGCACCTTCAAATATTTTTGAATAACCAGCTGTTAATTCAACTTGAGGCAATAACTCACCCCAAACTCCGTCGGCGCTATCTATTGCCGCACGACGGTCAAATTCAGCACTAATGACAGCGGGGTTTTTGACTGCGGCTAATTTAATGGCGTCTTCTTTGCTGGCTGGTAAAGTGGATGGCACTCTAGGAGCTTTTAATGAAGCCGGTGCTGATTCCCCGACTACATTAAGATAATCAGCTCTTGATGATTCTAAGTTACCTTCTGATTGAATACGATCCGCTGTTGTTTTTGCTAATCGAGCTTCAGCTTGGTGAACGTCGGTTCGTGTAATTTCACCAACTTCAAAGCGGTCGCGTGTTGCTTCTAGTTGGCGCTTTAGAACTTGTTCGTTGTTTAAATTAAGCTTCAATACCGCCTCATCGCGATAAGCATTCATATACGCAGATACAACGCTTAACAAAACGGTTTGTTCTGTTGCTAACAAACGGGCGCGTTCTGCACGAACGCTATTTTCAGCTTGGCTGGTTGATGCCAAAGTTCGTCCGCCCCTAAATAAGGGTTGTCTAATATCAATGCCGAGACTTTGTTGCTGGCGGGTTTGGTTTCGTCCTGAACCGCCAGAGTTCGTGTTGTGTGTGTTTTGATACCCGGCGTCGACGCTCATGGAAACTTCTGGGCGCCAATTGGTTAATGCTTGAGGCACTTTTTCATCGGTAGCACGTAAATTTGCCCGACGAGCCAATAAAGTTGGATTACTATGGTATGCCGCGGTCAGGGCGTCGACCAATGATTGCGCATTCGCAACTGTTGGCGTTAGTGCTATAAAAGCATATGCGGATGCTGCAAAACCAATTGCTAACGACATGTTGCGAAAATGAATCCGGTGCTTTGTAATTTTAAAATGAACAGTTAACGTCATCGCCCAAGTTTCCACACGTTTGAAAAATTCGTTACTAAATCAGCCAGATACTGTACGCAAGGTCAATAGGGGTTCGTTTTCGGCAGAAACCCGGCCTTATTTTAGGGGGTAGCATTATTGCGTTAACCATAACGGTTAATCTAGTGTTTTATTGATTCGCAAATTAATCTTTGGTTAATCTGTTGTTTTTGCTCGATTTCTAAATTGATGTGGTTGTTTCAGTTAAAATGAAAATGCTGATCGCCGCTCAAACCCAGGCAATAAGGGTGTGCTTGCATCAAAAATATTGCGTCCTGATATGGCCCCATGATTACGGGTCATTAGATGGGCTTGGCTAATACCGCCCGGCTTTTCGACCATCGCAATTAATCGCCCACCTTCTGCTAATTGGTCAGAAATTTTTATTGGGACTTCGCTAATTGCACCGTCAAAAAAGATAACGTCATAAGGGGCTTGCTTCGGCGCACCATCTGTTAAGTGCCCTTTTAAAATGGCAACGTTGTCGATACCCAGTTCTGAAAGATTTTTAGTGGCGTGCTCGATCAAGCTAGCAACGTGTTCAACAGCTACAACCGTATCAACAATACGACCTAACAATGCAACGCTATAGCCGGTGCCTGAGCCAATTGATAAAGCAACATCCGTGGATTTAAGCTCAAGAACCTGCATTAAGCGGGCGACGAC